>JANQIW010000004.1 GCA_028281945.1 Prochloraceae cyanobacterium PL24a_bin.78 | reverse complement strand
TGTCAATGGGATAGAGAGTGTCGCCGTTACACCATTATTGGTAAATCCAGTATAAACTGGGAATTTGTGTAGAGAAAGTGCAGATTTTCACGAACGGTTAATAGGAAATTAGTAGTTGATAGAGGATAGTAGGAAAATAAATGTTGGGTTAATTATCTTAGATTTAAGATTTTTCAACTCTATGATTATTAAAGATAAATTGATACAAGGTAAAATATCATCTCTACATAGAAGCGGCTATCATGTCTATATTTTTAAACAGAAATAAGTTAAATGAGTAATTCTCCACATGACGACTTTGCTAAAGAATATTTAACAGAAATTTGCCGAGATTATGGCGAAACCATTTCTTCTGCCGACGTTAGAAGCGAGATACGACAAGTAGATATCTTATTTAATCCTACAAAAGAATTTCCTACTTCTGCAAATACATTAGGATTACTAAGAAAAATGTTACAGAAAACTTGTCTATTGAAAATTTATCGAAATTCAGTAAAACCAGAAGACATTAGAAAATGTTTAGGGAAGTTATTTGACGTTAGAAAAAGTAAAATAAAATTATCTAGGAGAGAAGAAAGAAAGGTTGCTTTAGGAGAATTTCCTATTTTATGGATTATAAATCGACGATGTATCAGGAAATTTTGGCTAGATTTAGGGCAACTGAGAGTGAAGAATGGTATGCTAGGTTTTATTTTCTGGGAGAAGAGTTTATGACTGGCATAGTTGCAATTCACCAACTAGAGGTATGCCAGAAACTTTGTAGTTAAGAATTTTGGGTAGAGGAAAAATCCAAGCTAATGCCACAAAAGAGTTAAAATCCTTGTTTGAAAATTTCCCTTATCGAGAGATTGTCTTAGAATTGGTATATGGATTGTGGGATACGTTGCGACAAAATCAAGAAAATTCAGACAAATTAGAAGCAGCAGAGGCGATAGCGGCGTCTCGTCAGAGAAGATAGGGAGGTTATTATGAGTTTAAGAAATATTTTTCGTCAAAGATTAGCCGAGGAAAAACAACTTGGCTTTGAGGAAGGTATTCAACAAGGTATTCGGCAAGCCATTAAAAGCAATATTATTACTATTCTTGAAAACCGTTTTCAATCTATTCCTTCTCAACTAATAAGTTTAATATAGTTTTTCGCATAATAGTGATAGACATCTTCGTGGAAAATGGGGAGAAGGGGAAGGATAAATTTTGGTTAATTATCCTAGATTTGGGATTTTTTAACTCCATCATTATTAAAGACAAATTAATATAATTATTGGCATTTGCGATACTGATTTATTACAAAGGCTTTTTATGGAGGCTATTAAAGTTAATTCCCTTGTAGACGTGTTAGCGGCGTCTCCCTAGAGGGGATTTTCAAAAGCTAATTGTTATGGAGGATAATTAATTTTACTATACTAAATAGCTAAATATTCAGTTATCTAGTGACATAATTAGGAATTCTTCTCCAGCAGGAATAACATTTTTACCTATAGGAATTACAGCCAAAGCATTAGTTTGTGCCAAATTAATTAAATTTCCTGAACTATGACTGCCACCTGCCAAATGAAAGATATTTTTTCCCTCTTCTATGGATAATTTTCCCCAAAGATAAGTTTCCCTTTTGCCATTGGTTTTTAATTCGTCACGAGATATTCCTTTGACAAAAACTGGCAACCAATTTGATGATAATCCTGATAATTTTTTGATGGCTATTGATAGGAAACGCCAGCAACTTACTAAGGCGGAAACTGGATTTCCTGGTATGCCGAAATAAATGCAATTAGTATTAGCAAAAGTGGCAACTGTTAAGGGTTTCCCTGGCTTTACTGCTACATGTTGAATCTCAATTTTTCCTCCTAAAGATGTCAAGATTTCTTGGATATAATCGTAATCTCCTACAGAAACTCCTCCTGTAGAAACAACAAAATCTGCCTGTAAAATTGCTTGAGATATGACTTTTTTTAAGGCTTCTTTGTCGTCTGGAATTATTCCTAATTGAATGGGGATTCCTCCTAATTGGGAAATAAATGCTGCGATGGCATATTGATTTGAATCAATTATTTGCCCTGGTTTTAAAGTTTGATTTGGATTTATTAATTCATTTCCTGTAGAAAGTATTGCTATTTTTGGGCGACGATATACTTTTAATTTATTGCATTGGGATGTTGCTAATACGGCTATTTCTGCTGGGTGTATTTTTACTCCTGAATTTAATAATGGTTTTCCTGCTTGATAATATTCTCCTTTTTTCCTAACAAATTCTTGGGGTTTACTTGGGGAAAATATTTTGACTTTGTTGCTATCTTTTTGTTTTTCTGTGTTTTCTTGAATTACTATAGTATCGCCACCATTTGGTAACATTCCCCCTGTAAAAATTCTGGATGTTTGCCCTAGTTTTATGGTTTTTTTAGGTTGATATCCTGCGGGAATTTCTTCGATTATTTCTAATATTTTTGGGTTATTAATATCGCATTTTTCGATGTCTGTAAATTTGACGGCATAGCCATCCATTGCTGAGTTATCCCAATAGGGAAAGTCTAATTGGCTGGTGACTTCTGTTGCTAGGATTCGATTTAATGCTGTTTCTAAGGTGACTATTTCGGTGTCTTTTTCTTTATCTAGGGGTTTTACTATTTCGAGGATGATTGATTCTGCTTGTTTGACTGTTAACATTGTGATTGATTTTTTTTGCTTTGATTGATTCTATAAAGACTATATATCCTAATATGTTTACCATACAATATCTGCTTTAATATAATATCTGCTTTAAATTTCAAATTTAAAACTCAAATTTAAAACTCTCATACCATCGTCAATTTTTTTTGTTGATTATGTATTTTTATATTAATTTGTCTTTAAGATTGATAGAATTGAAAATCTTAATTTAGGATAATACCAATTTATCTTTAACAAATATAGAGTTATTGATTAAGCAAGAAGTAATAAGTAATCCCAAATCCGGTTGACATACCCCCTTTATTAAAAACGGCAAAATTCTCTGTATAGAATGGGTTTCGTAGATTTAAGGTTTGTGGTTATTTAAACAGGATTTAGTATAAGAAGTAAAAAGTAAAAAGTTATAAGATAGACTAAATTCTCCCAAGTCTTCTTTGTCTCCCCATTCTCCTCTCCTCATTCTCCATATCTATTTCTATCACTATCATGGGAAAATGATATTATCAATTGATTTAAATTTTTTTTACTAAGAATATCCCTAAATAGGTGGCGGCAAATCCCCAAAATAAACTTAAAAATGTATAGCCTAATAAGCTTAGGTAATCTTGGTTTTTTATTAGTAAATTGTTTTCGTAGGCAAAGGAGGAAAAGGTGGTAAATCCTCCACAAAATCCTGTGGCAAATAATAGATTAAATCTTGGGTTGATTTTATATCTTTCGCTTAAGGCATAGATAATTCCTATTAGGAAACAACCTAGTATATTAACAGTTAATGTGCCTATTGGGATATTATTTTCTATTTGCTTGGCGATAGTTTTTGTTACTAAATATCTCGAAACACTCCCTAATCCTCCTCCAAAAAAGATGATAAAAATTTCTTGCATTTTGGTTTTAATCTTGTTGTTAATAATTAACTATATTTCAATTTTAATCCTTATCATTAATATCAATTTTGACAAAATAGTTATAGAGTTTAAAATTCCTAAATCTAGGATGATTAATCAAAATTTATTTTCTCTACTTTTCCCCTCTCTTTCTTATCCCCATCCTTGATTAAATAATAAGTAATAAGTAAGAATATATACTAAATTTTCCCTTGTCTTCCCATTCACCCACTCTTCCCATTCACCCACTCTTCCCATTCTTCATCTCTATCACTATTATGCGAAAAATGATATTATCCCTATCTTTCCACGAGGGTATCGATATTTATTCTCCTTCTATCAAATTATCTTTAATAACTATAGAGTTGAAAATTCTTAAATCTAGGATAATTAACCAAAATTTATCCTTCCCATTCTCCCCATTTTCCACGAAGATGTCTATCACTATTACGCGAAAAACGATATTATACTAAATCCGGTTATGAAACAAGCTTTATTGGCAAGGTAGAATAGCCTAGCGGCAAGGCTAACGCCTACGGAATTCGGAATTCGGAATTCGGAAAAATTAGGAGATAAAACAGTTTTTTTAATAAGTCAATTTTGAAAATAGGATTTGGTATTATATCAATTTTCTAAAACCATGATAGACTTTCTCATTATAAATTTAACAAGATTAGCATTTATCTCAAATTATCTATATCAACCTTTTAGAAATTTGATATTAGAGTTATTAGTTGAGAAGGAATAGATTGAAAACGGTTTTCAAGAATAGTAACAATATTGCTTTAAGTGTTTGCTGAATACCTATTTTCCTTTCTTCTCTGACGAGACGCGGCTATCGCGTCTACCACTAATCTTTGGCGGAAAATATTTCTTATATCAAGAAAGTCTTTATTAAAGATAGAGTTAAAATTTCCTGATTTTAGGATAATTAATAATAACTTTTTTCCTTAATCTCAATATCAACAACTACTTCCCATTCCTTCCATTCTCTACATTTCCCCCATTCTTCCCATTCTTCATCTCTATCACTATTATGGGAAAAATGATATTATCCCCATTTTCTCATGAGGGTGTCAATATTTATTTTCTTTCTATCAAATTATCTTTAATAACCATAGAGTTTGAAATTCCTAAATCTAGCATAATTAACCAAAATTTATTCTCTCTACTCTCCCTATCAACTCCTAATTCTTTTTCCCCATTTCCCCATTTCCCCATTCCCCCATCCAAGATTTAAGTAATAAGTAATAAGTAATAAGTAATTAAGTAAATAAAATACACTCTTTTTTTCCCTTGCCTCCGAAGTCTTCCCCACTCTCCCTTTTCTCAAGAAACACCAAATCTCCCCATTCCCCCCATTCTCCCCATTCCACCACAAGGGTATCTATTATTCTTTAAGAAAAATGATATTACTCTTCCCATCTCCTTATTCTCTCCATCTTCCTAGGCTTATCTCCATCTTCCCATAAAGGGATGGATAATTCTTCAAAGAAAAGTGATATTAATAAATTTGGCAGGCAATGCCTACCGTCTACAATATTTCATAGATTTATCTAGGATATTTTCTGTAACAGACAAGGTGAATTAGGGTAAAAATGAGACTTAACAGATTTAAAACAAGAATTTTTTATTACAGAAATATCGAATCCTCTTTTAAATCTAGTATTTTCTTGGGAAATTCTCTCTTCTCAAACTACAGTAACATTTAAAAACTATTCCATCATCTGAGCAAAAAAGTCGATCGTCTCTTTCAACGCCACAATAAAGGTATCAATTTCTTCAGGAGTATTATAGAAATATAAACTTGCCCTTGCACTACCGGCAGCTTTTAAATATGTATGTAAAGGTTGTGTGCAATGATGCCCCGATCGAATGGCAATGCCTTCGTTATCCAATAAAGTTGATAGATCGCTACCATGAATATTTTCCACATTAAAAGAGGCTAAAGCTGCTCTACCTTTGCCATTTTTACTAGGTAAAGGACCATAAATTCTTACTTGAGGGATAGCAGTTAGTTTCTCAAACAAATAAGATGTTAATTCTTCTTCGTAAGCATGAATTTTATCCATCCCAATGTTAGTAAGATAATCCACCGCCGCGCCTAAAGCGATTGCTTCTCCGATAGCAGGGGTGCCTGCTTCAAATTTATGGGGTAAGTCTCCATAAGTAAAAGCCTCTAAACTTACTTCAGAAATCATCTCTCCACCACCTAAAAAGGGAGGCATTTCTTCTAATAATTCCTTCTTGCCATAGAGAAAACCAACTCCTGTGGGTGCGCACATTTTGTGGCCTGATGCTACTAACCAATCACAATCAATTTTTTCCACATCAAGAGTTAAATGAGGCGCGCTTTGACAAGCATCTATTAATACTTTTGCGCCAAATTTATGTGCCAAAGAAACGATTTCTTCTATTGGATTAATACAGCCTAAAGTGTTAGAAACGTGCACTAATGTGACTAATTTTGTCTTGTTTGAAAGTAAGGATTGAAACTGTTGAAAATCCAATTCTTCTGTTTCCGTTAATCCTACATACTTAATCACTGCACCAGTTTTTTGACTAATAATTTGCCATGGTACCATATTACTATGATGTTCCATCACTGAGGTAATAATTTCATCCCCTGGTTTTAAATTATTCAATCCCCAAGTATATGCCACTAAATTAATGGCTTCAGTGGCATTTCTGGTGTAAACAATTTCTTCTCGATATTTTGCATTAACAAATTTAGCGACTTTATTCCTGGCTTCTTCATAAGCTTCTGTTGCTTTTGCGCTTAAAATATGAGCACCTCGGTGCACATTAGAATTATAATTACAATAATACGAACGAAGACTTTCTATTACTGCATTTGGTTTTTGTGAAGTGGCGGCACTATCAAAATAAATTAATGGTTTTCCGTTAATTTCTCCTTCTAAAATGGGAAAATCATGACGAGTTAAATCAGCAATAGTTTTATCTTTTATTATACTCATTTTTGTTAGTCTTTATTTTTTAGAATATTAAGTGGATAAATACAGATAAAAGTATAACAATGCCTTTAGTTATATTTCTTATCTGGATAATAGTTTGATTTTCTTACAAATTCTCTGTATTTAATGATAGAGCTAAAAATACTAAATTTATATTTAATAATATCCTTATAATTATCTTATATATTTATAAGAACTTATCACTGAGGTATTTTTTTCTTTGTTTCCCTTATTGCTTTTATATTAAACTTAGGAAAAGTTTAGAAAAATTATCTTAAGCTCTACAACTAATACATTGATTTAACCTTAATTTTAGAGATTCAATTGATATACCATTAATTATCTCACCAGCAAAGGCATCTATTAAAAGATAGCGAGCATTAGTTTCGTTCAAACCACGACTTCTTAAATAAAATACTTCATCAGCTTCTAGTTGACTAATGGTTGCACCGTGGGAACATTTCACATTATCTGCGGTTATTTGTAATTCTGGTTTAGTATTTACAGAAGCATTTGGGGATATAACCAAATTTGAGTTAAGTTGAGCTGCATTTGTCAGTTGAGCGGCTTGAGGCACTAAGATTTTTCCATTAAATACTATTTTAGCTTTCCCATCTAAAATACATTTATGAAGTTGATTCACAGTTCCATGAGGCTTAGTTAAACCTACTTTACTATGAGTATCGGCAATTTGATCTCCAGATACGGTAGTTAATCCATTTAAGTAAGTCTCTGTTTGCTCTCCTTCTTGGATAACTTCTAGATTATGACGGTATAATTTACTTCCCAAAGATATCTCATTACAAGTATAACTACTATCTCGTTGTTGAGAGATGGTGGTATTCCCAATATGAAATGCTTTTAATCCTTCTTGTTGAAGGCGGGTATGATTAACTTTAGCATTTTTCCCCAAATATATCTGGGTTACTGCATTGGTAAAGTAACGATGAGATTGGCTATTATTACTACAATTTTCATTTATTACATGGTAATGTTCCACTAATTCTACTTGAGAATTTTCTTCTGCTACCACTAATAATCTTGGTTGGGAAAAGGTAGAGTCTTCTGTTAAAACCGATAAATGTAAAACATGAATAGGATTTTCGACAATACATTTAGGTTGAAGCCAAATTACCCCAGCATCAGTCAATCCTGAAGCATTTAAACTAGTAAATACTTCCTTTTCCCCATTTTCTTTCGTTAAATAATCAAAAGCCTCTGGAAGATATACCTCTGGGAAATTCCCTAAATTACCCATATATAAACCTGAGGTTGTAGCAGAAACAGTAGATAAATCCTTGGCATAAAAGCCATTAATGAATACTAAGCAATTGTCTTTAGTTTCAGGTAAAAAAAGGTGTTTTATGGTTTCAGCTTCAAGATATTCTTTTTTTGCTAGATAAAAAGGCTGAGATATCAATTCAGATAAATCTGTAAATCGCCAATCTTCATCTTTAGTCGTTGGCAATCTTGAAGATAGTAAGTCAAATCCCGCTGAATTACGTATTGTTTCTAGTTTACTATCTATTTCTTCTTTTACTACAACGGTTTTTTGTTGAGATTCTTGCAATAATTTCTGTAAAAAAATATTACTTTTAGTATTACTTTCCTGTAAATTTGATGTATGCTCATCAACTGTCCGTGTATTCATTATACTTTTACCTCTGAAACTTCCTCTTCAGCCAAGAAATCATAACCACGTGATTCTAACTCTAATGCTAATTCTTTGCCTCCACTGGTAACAATTTGTCCATTTTGCATTACATGAACGTAATCTGGCTCAATATAATTTAATAATCTTTGATAATGAGTAATTACAATATAAGCATTATTAGGAGTTGCTAATTGATTAACACCGTTGGCGACGATTCTAAGGGCATCAATATCTAAACCTGAGTCAGTTTCATCTAAAATAGCTAATGAAGGCTCTAAAAGTGCCATTTGAACAATTTCATTCCGTTTTTTCTCTCCACCTGAAAATCCTTGATTTAAACTACGCTCTAAAAAACTGGATTTCATTTTCACAACATCTAGTTTTTCTTCTACTAAATCTTCAAAATCAAATGGATCCAATTCTTCTTTTCCTAAATGTTTACATTTGGCATTATAAGCGGCTCTTAAAAAGTCTAAATTACTAACCCCAGCTATTTCTATAGGGTATTGAAATGCCAAAAATATTCCTAACAAAGCTCTTTCTTCTGGAGGTTTTTCAATAATATTTTCTCCTTTATAAATTATCTCTCCTCCTGTTACTTCATAAGCTGGATGCCCGGCTAATACTTTAGAAAACGTGCTTTTACCGGAGCCGTTACGACCCATGATTGCATGAATTTCTCCTGCTTTTATCTCTAAATTTACTCCTTTAAGGATAGGAGTATTCTCTACATTTGCAGTTAAATTTTTAACAGATAAAATAGTTTCGCTACCTTCTTTAATCATCTTTAAACTGGTTGATCTCCTCTTATTTAGTCTTTAATATTCTCTTGATGGGATGGAAGTTACCAGAGATAAATTAGCTTGATTTTTTTAGCATTTAATTTAATTTGATTTAATTAAAATTTAGTACTTCAAATTATTAATTAAAACTGGTAACTATTTCTGATATTTAGCCTACAGTGCCTTCTAATTTAAGACTTAAAAGTTTATCGGCTTCAGAGGCAAATTCCATGGGTAATTTATTTAAAACATCTTTACAAAAACCACTCACAAGCATGGTAACTGCATCTTCTTCAGAAATACCTCTTTGAGCTAAATAAAATAATTGATCTTCGCCAATTTTAGAGGTAGATGCTTCATGCTCTACTTTAGTGCAATTATTGTCTGCTTGAATATATGGGAAAGTATTAGCCATGGCGGTATCTCCAATTAACATGGAATCACACTGAGAATAATTTCTTGCGCCTTCAGCTTTAGGACCTATTTTCACTAAACCTCGATAACTATTTTGAGATTCACCAGCAGAAATTCCTTTGGAAATAATAGTACTGCGGGTATTTTTTCCCACATGAATCATTTTTGTACCGGTATCTGCTTGTTGTTTGTTATTAGTTAGGGCAATAGAGTAGAATTCTCCAACAGAATTATCCCCTACTAATACACAACTAGGATATTTCCATGTAATAGCAGATCCAGTTTCTACTTGAGTCCAGGAAATTTTTGAATTAACTCCTTTACACAAACCACGCTTAGTTACGAAGTTATAGATCCCTCCTTTACCGTTAGCATCACCCGCATACCAATTTTGAACCGTGGAGTATTTGATATCGGCATTGTCTAAAGCCACTAATTCCACAACTGCGGCGTGTAGTTGATTCGTATCAAACATTGGAGCAGTGCAACCTTCTAAATAACTTACACTTGCACCTTCTTCAGCAATGATTAATGTTCTTTCAAATTGTCCTGTTTCTCCGTTATTAATCCGAAAATAAGTAGACAATTCCATTGGGCATTTTACCCCTTTAGGAATAAAAACAAATGAACCATCACTAAATACTGCTGAATTAAGAGCAGCAAAGAAGTTATCTGCAACTGGTACCACAGAACCTAGATATTTTTTCACTATTTCTGGATGTTCTTGAAGTGCTTCAGAAATAGGACAAAAGATTACTCCTTCTTTGGCTAACTTTTCTTTAAAGGTTGTAGCCACGGAAACGCTATCAAAAATAGCATCTACGGCAACATTACCAAGGCGTTTTTGTTCTGAGAGTGAAATACCTAGCTTTTCAAAAGTTTCTAGCAAAGCAGGATCCACTTCATCTAGACTATTAAGTTTTTCCTTTTTCTTTTTAGGAGCCGAGTAATAGATGATATTTTGAAAATCAATGGGAGGATAATTCACATAAGCCCATTCAGGTTCAGTCATTTTCTGCCATTGACGATATGCTTTGAGGCGAAATTCCAGCATGAATTCTGGCTCATTTTTCTTGGCAGATATCAGGCGGATTGTATCTTCGCTTAAGCCGCGAGGCACAGTTTCTGATTCGATGTCGGTGGTAAAACCGTATTTATAGGGTTGATTGACTAAGTTTTTTACTGCTGTACTCATTTTTGCTATTTTTTTCCTGTTAAGTTTGTCATATTATCAAGACAATACCATTAAAGACAAGATCAAGGCTGTGTCAGTTTTCCCTTAATTATTTTGTTAGATTTTGTCTTTTGATGTCCCTAAGTTATCAGATTGGTTTACTATGGATCTAGTTAGGCAACATTTTTGTTGTTTAACTCCATTCTAAACTACTTTGACAACATTTTTGTTGTTTAAGTGGCAAAAATTTTGGGATCTTTAGATGACCATAGGATGAAAACAAGACTATGACTATAATTCAGACCGATCGACAAAATTCTACGAAAAAAGATATTTTGCAATATTTACTAAAATTAGGACAAGCAACAGCCCAAGATATAGCAGAGGAGTTGAATATTAGCCCTCAAGCAACTCGCCGACATCTTAAAGATTTGGAAGGTGAAGATTTAATTGAACATCAGCAGATTCAAGTAAAAATAGGACGACCTCAAAATGTCTATCACTTAAGTCGCCTAGGTCGAGAGATGTTTCCTCAAGGTTATAATGAATTTGCGGTGTCTTTTTTAGATACTTTAAAGGAAACCATAGGAGAAAAACAAGTAAACGAAATTTTGGAAAAACAATCAGAGCGTAAAACTCAACAGTATAAAAAGTTTCTGAGTAGGGGCAGTTTAGAAGAACGCATGAATCTCTTGGCAGAGTTGAGAAGAGATGAAGGCTATATGGCTGAGTTATATCATCTAAAAGATGATGGAGAAGGAAAAAAATTCTTTTTAGCAGAACATAATTGTGCTATTTCCGATGTAGCTGAGTCATACCCTAGTGTTTGTCATAACGAATTGGCAATGTTTGCGGAGATTTTATCTGATTGCACAGTTGAACGCACTGATTGGATTAATAATGGTGAGCATCGTTGTGGTTATTTAATTCAATCTAAATAGCAAGCTTTTTAAAAGAAAACAAATATATTTATCTAATTTAGTAAACAAAAATCATGTCTCAAGACAATCCATCTTCTATTCAATTTTTGACTCCTCAAGAATCGGCTAATGTGGATAAGGCTTTATTATCCTCTGAGGAAAAGTTTTTAACTCGTTTGACTATTTCTTCTTTTAAACTTTTAGCTTCCATTGCTCAAGAGCTTAATCTATCTATGGAGGATTTAACTACAGAGCAAATCATAGCATGGTTTGAAAAAGATGCTAAAATAAAAAGAGAACAGGGTACAGATGCTGCTGTTCTAAAATGGTAAATACCAATTATTTTTTGGTTTATTAAAATTAAATTTTGGAGGAAAAGGTAATTATGAAGTTAAAAGTTCCTAGTATTGTTTGTGAAGGATGTGGTAATGCCATTACAAATGCTATTAAAACCCATGATTCTAATGCAAATGTTAGTGTAGATATATCTGGCAAGACAGTTACAATTGAAACTTCTGCTTCTGAAGATTCTATCAAAAAGTTAATTACTGAATTAGGTCATACAACAGAATAAAAAAAGTATTAATAACCTGAATCTTCAAAGTTATTCTCCCTCTACTTTATATAAATCATAAGACACGGGAGATTTAAGGCAAAGGAAGCAAAGCAGGCAAAGGAAGCAAGATAAATTAGATTTCCAATTTGATCAGGGAAATTTTCATAAGGGATAGTTTAATTAAGGAAATTTTCACAAGGGAAATTTTTACGAGTAAAGATTTTGATAAGAGAATTTTCAGACAAAAAATCTAACTCTACTACTGTTTTAGCAATTGATCTAATTTTTGACATTGTCTGAAGATAGATGCTCTAAATCGATTCCCATTCACGCGCATCAATAAATTGAGATAAATGCTCAACATTAGTAGTAGCCACTATCACTTGATTTCCTTTATTTGCTTCCAATTTTGCCTGAGCAGCTAGAATGACATCCCCATCAAGAGCTTGGGAATGTGCAGTTGGCTTGCCATTTTTTCTAGCAGTAGCCCACAATTGGGTAGCTAAAAGCATTACTTCTGTGGTTAAAGGAAGATATGTAATGGCTTCTTTGAGTCGATCGAGACGTTTAATCCCAGCCATTTTTCCAGCACGAAGCAATTCTCGTCGTAATTCATAATCGGCAATTTCAGGTAAAACTACTTCGTATCCTTTTAAAGGTAAAGAATAAAGCCAAGATTTACACTTTTTGGAAGAGATAGAATGGCTTTTGGGATTGGTTACTATGCCTAAAATACCAGTATCTAAAATAATTAAGTTACTCATGGAAACAAAGTACGTTGATCTATACGGTTTTCATTAAGTGCTTGACGCAGATATTCGAGAGTTTCTGATTGCTCTTGTTCATCTCCTTCTTCTAACCATTCTTTTGTAAGCTGACTCAGAGCTTGATGTTGTTTGTTTAATAATTCTGCTTTAGGGATTTTTAGGGAGTTTTCTTGGTTAGGAATCATGGATGAATTAGAATTTAAGGTAACGCTTTTACGAAATAACCTAACTATTTCAAGTAAATTATCCCAATGTTGTCTTGGTATGATATCTATTTCTTGTTGTAACTCTGCTATTACTAATTCTTTTACTTGATCTTGAATATTTTTTTGATTTGAATTAATAACTTTTTGTTCTGACATATTTTTATCCTAGATTTTAGTTTATTAATATTGCCTTTTTCTATTATAGCTTTAGAGTTATTAGCAATTATATTAATTTGTCTTTAATAATGACAGAGTTGAAAAACCTTAAATCTTAGGATAATTAACCAAAATTTATTACCCTACTCTCTCCTACTCAACAGATAATTGCCTATCAACCCATTCTCCCATTCTCCCCATTCCTCCCATTCTCCCCATTCCTCCTATTCTCCCCATCCTTGATTAAGTAATAAGTAATAAGTAATAAGTAATAAGTAATAAGTAATAAGTAAATAAAATACACTCTTTTTCTCCCAAGCCTCCCAAGTCTTCCCCACTCTCCCTTGTCTCAAGAAACACCAAATCTCCCC
>JANQIW010000172.1 GCA_028281945.1 Prochloraceae cyanobacterium PL24a_bin.78 | reverse complement strand
CACGACTAAGTTTAATAGAGTTAACCACATCTAATAAACGATTTCCCATTAAAACAATTCCCGCGCTTTCAATTGCTACTTCAGTGCCCATTTGAAGAGCGATTCCAATATCAGCCGTCGCTATAGCTGGTGCATCATTAATTCCATCTCCTACCATAGCTATAACTTTTGATTTGGAATTATCTTTTAAAGACTGAATAGTAGAAACTTTATCGTCGGGTTTAAGATTGGCAAAAAATTCTTGAATACCAAGAGATGAAGCGATTTTTTTAGCAACTAAGGGATTATCTCCAGTGAGTAACATCACTTTAATACCTAATTTTTGTAGTTTAGAGACAGTTTCCACCGCATCTGGGCGAATTTGATCTGCTAAAGCAATTAAGCCGATAATTTTACCAAGATAGGCAACATATACAATAGTTTTCCCCTGTTGAGCAGCAAAAATAGCTTCTTGAATGATAGAGTTATCTAGATTAATTCCTTGAGATGCTAACCAAGGAGCATTTCCCACTAAAACTTGTTCTCCTTCTACTACACCACATACCCCTAAACCGATCTCTGTATAAATATCTGTAGCAGTTAAAAGAGAAATATCCTCTTCTAAAGCGGCAGAAACTATAGCTTGAGCTAAAGGATGATTAGTTCCTTTTTCGATACTAGCTGCTAGTTGAAGTAAACGCTCTTTACTCACACCATTTTTAGGTAAACAATCAGTTATTATGGGATATCCAATAGTAAGTGTCCCTGTTTTATCAAAAATTACCGTATCTAATTTATGGACAACTTCTAAAATATCTCCTCCTTTGATTAAAATCCCTCTTTCCGCCCCTACACTAGTTCCTACTAAAATAGCGGTTGGAGTTGCCAATCCAAGGGCACAAGGGCAAGCTATAACTAAAGTGGCAATAGCCATTTTTAAACTCAATAACAAAGAAGAAGGGGAAATTGCTAAAACTGTTTCTTGCCAAAGATGACTACCAATAAAATACCAAAACAGAAAAGTTAGAGTAGCCATAGCCATAACTCCATAGGTAAAATATCCAGCTACAGTATCTGCCAATTGTTGAATTGGTGCTTTTTTGGTTTGTGCACTTTCTACACTTTCGATAATCTCAGCTAAAGTAGTATCTTTGCCTGTGCGAGTGGTTTTAACTGCTATTACCCCATTGAGATTCATTGTACCTGCTATTACCATATCTCCTGGTTGTTTCACCACAGGAATAGATTCTCCCGTCAACATAGATTCATCTAGAGAAGTTTTGCCATCTACAATTTCTCCATCTACAGGCATTTTTTCTCCTGGTAATACTTTGACAAATTCACCCAGTCTTACTTCTTCTACAGGTATTTTAATTCCTGTTTCATCAATACTTGCACTACTAATTAAAACTGCTTGAGGTGGTTGGAGAGCCATTAATGCTTCTAATGCTGATGAGGCTTTATTTTTGGCTCGTGACTGTAAAGTTTTCCCTAAAAGAATAAAACCTAATAACATTATGGGTTCGTCAAAAAAACATTCCCATCCTAATTGAGGAAATAAGAGGGCAATACAACTTGTTAGATAGGCACTCAATGCTCCTATACTAATTAAAGTATTCATATTAGGATTTTGATGCCATAAACTACGGAATCCATCTATGATAATTAACCTTCCAGGTAAGAAAATTGCTAAAGTTGCTAAACTCCAATGAAACCAAATTTGATTAACTATAGGAAAGCTAGGACCACCAAAATGATTTAAATGTCCTAAAATAGAACCTAAAATCAGAATTGTTGCTAAAGTTAAATTCCATAACTGCTGTTGATTTTCTTGTTTTCGAGTTTGGGTTATTTCAATTAATTTATTAAAATTACCAGTTTCCCCATCCCTAGGTTGACTAGGAAATCCTTTTTCAGTTAGTCTTGTGGCTAAAATTTCTGGTTGAGTTTTTTCTGGATTATATTTCAGAGTAGCTACTGATGTAACTAAATTCACACAAGCTTCCAAAACTCCTTCATTTTGAATTAACTGTCTTTCAACTGCTTTAACGCATCCTCCACATTTCATTCCTTTAATATCAATAGTTGCTGTCTTGAAGATTTCTGTAACTGACTGTTGCATTGCTTCTGGTTGAGAAATTTGTAACATTTATTTTTTCTTTATAATATATTTAGACTTTTGTCATTTTTTGACTATGACTTTAGTATTTTATTTTAATTTCTTATCTTGATTATGGATATATTTTATTCTATTTCTTAATTAACTATCAAGTAATCTATGCTCTCTTTACCATACATAAAGAAATACTATCTAAAAGGGACAATAATAAGAATTTCTTAATGATTAAATCTCAATTATCCCATTATCTATGGTTATACTTCTTGGAATTATTAAATAGTTATAAACCCAGTCCTTATTTTGAAGTAGTAGTAAGGTAAATGTTATAATAAGAGAGATCATAACCCTTTGGAATGTTTTAAGATTTAAATAATACTTAAACAACCTATCAAACTTGAAGAAAAATATTGTCGAGGCTATCAATAATAATAAAAAAATAAAATTTCGTTGTAAATATGCCAAAAAAAATTTGTAAAGTATTATCCATAGACAATAATCAGGCAAATGTTAATAAGTTAAAACAATTTCTTCTCAAATCAGAGAATTCTGCTTTAGCAGAAGGTTTATCCTTTAAATTAACTAATGTTGTTAGTCTATCTGAAGCCATGGAAAAACTAACACATGAAAATTTTGATGTAATTCTTTTAGAATTAATGTTGCCAGATAGCCAAGGAATAGATACTTTGATCAAAATTAAAGAAAAAGCTAATTGTATCCCAATAGTGTTTCAAACCTTAGGAGATGATGAAAAAGTTGTCGTCAAAGCTTTTCAAATAGGAGCAGATGGTTATTTACAAAAAAAGAATTTAGATCCCAATTTATTGATTTATTCTATTCGTTTAGCAATCGAAAGAAAACAATACATTACTAAATTAGAAACAACTCAACAACAACGGAAGCAAGAAGAAGAATTTCAAAGTTTAGAATTACTAGCAAATTCTATCAAAACCCGCATTACAGCAAGAATGTTTGGTTCAGAACCATTAAAAGATAGTATGTCTGATATCTTTCTTGAGTTAGTCAATGATTATAGCAAAATATTAGAACTAGCTTTAGAACAACAAGCTTATAAAGTAGAGCATAATCTTGGAGAAAAGTTAAGAAAAATCGCTGATAAATTAGGGTTTTTGAAAGCAAGTCCTCGAGATGTAGTAGATATTCATACTAAAGCCTTGAGAGAAAAAAGCAAAAATGTTAATTCAACCAGAGCTCAAGTTTATGTAGATGAAGGACGTTTAATGGTTCTAGAACTAATGGGGTATTTAACCTCTTATTATCGTAAATATTATATTGGATTGAGTAATATCAATATTTCTTCAGATTATAAATAATAAAAATAAACTATGTCACAATATTTACTTAAATTATATATTACCGGAAATTCTCTTAAATCCCAAAGGGCCATCTCTAACTTATTTAGAATTTGTAAAGAAGAATTAGACGATCGATATGTTGTCGAAATTGTAGATGTTTTAGAACAACCCCAAAAAGCAGAAGAGGAAAAAATTATGGTCACACCAACCTTGATTAAACAATTACCACCACCCATTCAGCGAATTATTGGGGATATGTCTAATACCGATAAAGTTTTATTAGGATTAGATATCGTCCCCTCAGATCTCAAATCCTTAGAAGAGTGGGGGTAATGGGAGGAGTGGGGAGAATAGAGATTATTGATTAGAGAGTAAGGAAAATAAATTTTGGTCAAAATTATACTAAATTTAAGATTTTCAACTATCTATCAACCTCAAAGACTCTCTTATATCAATTTTCCAAAAGTACGATAGACTTAGATGGGGAGGAGACAAGGAGGACAAGAGAGACAAGGAGGACAAGGGAAATAGGTTTTAGGTCGAGGATCAACTAATTTTTGATACTTTTAACTCTATCATCGTCTTAGAAAATTGGTATTAATATAAAGAATAGCCAATTATCTATAATTAAATAATAATTAAAGTAATCTAATATTTCCTGTTTTTGAGGTAAAAAATTAATCAATCAATATTTAGATTAAGTCTAATTACTAAAAAAAGATTTAGAAGAATCATGTAGAAAATAAAGATAAGTTAAATTATTTGATAGTAAATTCTTTAATAGATTCTTAGCTTAGACCTTATTTTAGAGTAAGGATGAGCCAGATAGACATCAAAGAGTGAAAATTATAATTGAAAACTGCTTGTATAGTTTAAAACATAGATGAGTCAAGATAACGAACAAGATTTTATTGAAAAACTAGAAACAGGCATCCCAGGATTTGATTTTTTATCAGAAGGGGGTTTGCCAAAAGGAAGGGCAACTTTGATTGCAGGAAGTGCAGGAAGTGCGAAAACAGTATTTGCTTGTCAGTTTTTGATTGAAGGAATTAAAAAAGGAGAAAATGGGGTATTTGTAACGTTTGAAGAGCCGCCAAAAGCAATTCGCAAAAATATGCGGGGTTTTGGTTGGAAAATCAAACAATGGGAAGAAGAGAGGAAATGGGCTTTTGTAGATGCTTCACCTCAACCAGGGGAAAAACCCATGGTAAGTGGAGAATATGATTTAGGAGCATTACTAGCTCGGATCGAATATGCTATCAATAAATATAAAGCCCAACGTGTTTCAATGGATTCTCTTGGTGCAATCTTTAGTCATTTGGAAGATAGTGCTCAAGTTCGTAGTGATTTATTTAGATTAGCTTCGGCTTTACGAGAATTAGAAGTTACTGCCATTTTGACGGCAGAAAGAATTGAAGAATATGGTGAAATTAGTCGCTTTGGGGTAGAAGAATTTGTGGCTGATAATGTAGTTATTCTTCGTAATGTTCTAATGGATGAAAAGCGACGACGAACAATTGAAATCCTTAAATATAGAGGAACTGACCATCAAAAAGGAGAGTTCCCTTTTACCATTATATCTGGGAAAGGAGTCGTCATTATACCCCTAAGTGCTATCGAATTAGAACAAAGATCATCTAATATTCGGATTACATCAGGTAGTCATGAATTAGACAATATGTGTGGAGGAGGTTTCTTTCGTGATTCTATTATCTTAGTTTCTGGTGCTACAGGAACAGGAAAAACCTTAATGGTGACAGAATTTATGGCAGGAGGAGTGAAAAATGATGAACGTTGTCTAGTATTTGCCTTTGAAGAAAGTCGAGAACAACTGTTTAGAAATGCTACAGGTTGGGGAGTAGATTTTCACCAGATGGAAAAAGAAGGAAAACTTAAGGTGGTTTGTCGTTATCCAGAAACAACTGGATTAGAAAATCATTTAATTAATATGAAAGATATTATTGAAGAATTTAAACCTAATCGAGTGGCAGTTGATAGTTTATCTGCCTTAGAAAGGGTTTCAAATCTTAAAGGTTTTCGTGAATTCATCATCGGTCTTACTTCATTTATTAAACAAAAAGAAATAGGTGGGCTTTTTACATCTACTACACCTAATCTTTTAGGTGGATCTTCTATTACAGAAGGTCATATTTCTACCATTACTGACTCGATTATTCTCCTTCGTTATGTGGAAATGTACGGAGAAATGCGTCGGGGAATTACAGTGTTAAAAATGCGTGGCTCTATGCACGATAAAGATATTCGTGAATTTTCTATCGATAATACTGGTATGCACATCGATAAACCTTTCCGTAATGTAACGGGTATTCTATCAGGGACTCCTACTTATACAACTCAAAATGAAGTTGATCGTCTTAGTGGTTTGTTTGAGGAGGGAGTATGATGTAGTTAAATAATAAATATTAAAAATATTTTTGAGATAGTGGCAAAACTATGGAATTGAGGAATCTTCATAGAGAATTATCTCGGTTTTTGATTTATTGTTATAATAGTAAATATGGTCCTCTATCAAAGGAGATTTTAACGATGAACGATTTTGATATAACTGATGACTTAAGATGGACTGAAGAAGCTAAAGCTAAGTTAAAAAATATACCTTTTTTTGCTCGAACTACCGCTCGTCAGCGGATAGAAAAATTAGCAAGAAAGTTTGATTCTGATGTTGTAACTGCTGAAATTGTAGAACAAGCTAGAATTGAATTTGGTCAATAACTTAGATTTTTTTGATAAAACTCTTTGAATTTTTGAGAAATTATATAGAATCTAAAATTTAGTAATTAGCAAGATTTTTTTGGAGTTATGGTGTTATTAAACGATAGAAAAGAACAATTAACAAATCAAAATTTATCAAACTTAAAATTGGATTATGATTTAGCTATTGTAGGAGGTGGAATAGTTGGTGCAACTTTAGCTTGTGCTTTGAAAAATTCTGGTTTAAAAGTAGTTTTAATCGAAGCAAAATCTCTTGAAATGGCGGCAGCAAAAAGGCAAGCTTATGCCCTATCTTTACTTTCCGGAAAAATTCTCAAAGGAATTGGGGTTTGGGATCAGATCTTTCCTCATATCTCTAAGTTTCGTCATATTCGTCTTTCTGATGGCACTTATCCTGAGATAGTAAAATTTGAAAAAGAAGATTTAGGAACAAATTTTTTAGGTTATGTGGCAGAACATAAAGTGGTTTTAACTGCTCTACAAGAATTTCTTTCACAAAGTGATGATATTAAATGCTTATGTCCTGCTGAAGTAGTTAAGATTAACTATGAAAAATCTCGGGCAGAAATAGAAGTAAAACAAGGAGAAACCTTACATAAAATCTCAACTAAATTAGTTATTGGGGCAGATGGAAGAGAATCTCGCATTCGTCAACAGGTAGGAATCAAAACTAAAGGTTGGAAATATTGGCAATCTTGTGTTGCTTTTACTGTTAAGCATGAAGCTCCTGTAAATGATATAGCATTTGAGCGTTTTTGGCCTACTGGACCCATGGGAGTATTACCCTTATCGGAAAATCGTTGTCAAATTGTTTGGAGTAACCCTCATGAAAGAGCAAAAAGTTTGCTAGAATTAGATGAAAAGGATTTTTTAAATGAATTAGAATTTTATACTGGTGGTTTGTTGGGTAAGTTGGAGTTGGTAAGTAATCGATATTTATTCCCAGTGAAATTAATGCAGTGCGATCGTTATATATTACCTAGATTAGCATTAATGGGAGATGCGGCCCATTGTTGTCATCCAGTAGGTGGCCAAGGATTAAACCTAGGAATTCGGGATGCCGCAGTTTTGGCAGAAATTTTATTAGAAGCAGATCAAAAAGGTGAAGATATTGGGGATATTGCGGTTTTAAAACGGTATTCTAACTGGCGTAAAAGTGAGAATTTAGGGATCTTAGGCTTTACTGATTTTCTAACTCGAATGTTTTCCAATCAATTTTTACCAGTTGTAATCCTGCGTCGTTTTGGCTTGTGGATGATGCAGCGTGTAAGTTTTATCAAAATCTTTGCTTTGAAATTAATGACAGGTTTAAAAGGGCGCACTCCTATATTGGCTAAGGATTAGTTTTGTTATAGGAAATAAAATAAGGGTATTAATAATACCCCTTAGTCTGGTAATATGGAGAATAGGGAAATGGAAGAATGGGAAGAATGGGAAGAATGAGGGGATAATTTAATATATATTCTGACTTTTTACATAGATCTTTATTAGTTAATCAAAGTTAATTCTCCTAAATTATAAGATTTATATTTTTAAACTTTATCATGCTTAAAAATAAATAAATAAATAAGCCTTTAAAATAGTATTTCTAGCATTTAATATTTTATCTACCGATTTTTATATTTAAAATTTAGTGATAAAATTCAGAAAAAATAGCTAAAATACACATTTAAAGACTTTAAAAATTAATCAACTAGTTGATATATATCCAACATTTATCAAGTTAAGAAATAAGTTAAGTATCAGATTATCTCATAACTCCTATAAAATCATCTAGACTTGAGGAGTTAGATTAGGATCATCATTTGAAGATTCTGAAGATTCATCAGTAGATGGTGGGGTTGGAGATTCAGAAGATACTTCTGGGATAGATGGGGATGTAGGGGCTTCCAAAGAAGGCTCTGGTTGTGAAGGCTGTTCATCAGGAGGAATAGGAGATGATTCTTTAGACACAGGCGGATCAAAAGAAGGCTTACTAGAAAAAGGTTTACTAGAAGATTCCCCAGATACACTAGAACTTTCTTCATCGGGGACAACAGATAAATCATCAGAAGTTTTAATGGTTAAGTAGCGAAGAACTTCATCAGAAAGACGCATAGCTCTTTCTATAGGGGCAACTTGTTTACCATTAGCAAGATAATTCATCTGAACATAGTAACCTTCATTAAATTTTTTAATGAGATACGCAAATCTCTTTTTTCCTAAATTCTTAATTTGAAGATTTTCTATCTGATATTCTTCAAGTAAACCGCGATATTTCTCGATCTCCTGATTAACTAACTCTTCAGATAAATCAGGGCGCAAGATGTACATCATCTCGTAAGGTTGTTTTTGTAGTTTTTGACTCATTAATTATCTCCTTTTGGACAAAAAAAATGGCTTCATTTGCTAAATGCAGTAAGAGAAGCAAGGTATCTTATATTTTACATCAAAACATTGACATATTCTCCTGCCTTAAGACTAGGAGATTCCCACGTCACCGTGAGTATTTTCTCTTGTTTGAATACTCTAACTTAGCTAATCCCAGATAGCTATATTCCTAGAGAATTACTAGAATGTTTATATCTAGAGATTCCATGTAACACACGATAATTATTTATTTGAAGTAAGGATATATTTTCCTTTTCTGGAATTACTTTTATGTTTACTTCCTAGCTTTTATTAAAGTGTTTTTCGCTACACACTATTATAGTATTCTTATGCAATACTTTTAAGTTCAAGCATAGAAGCAACACTCTGGGGATTCAAAGCTATATTATCTTAACACAAAGTCAGTATGAACTGGGAAGCTTAAAATCCAATTTTTGCAGTAAATTGTTTATTTAAGACATTTTTTCTTTAAAATTGATTTGTCTATTTTGAATTGTTTATTTTCGATGAAAGTTTTTTTGTTAATCTCAATCCAATAGTCATCGAAAAACCTAATCAAACCATTACTAGAAAAATAACCAGAAAATTAACCAGAAAAATTATGGCGCAACGCTACGTTAGAGTTAAAACCAGTGAAGGACAAATTTATTATGGATTATTACAACTCAATCGCATGGTAAATGTCTTAGACGCACCTCCTTGGTTGGGAGGGCAAGCTACGGATTTAAACTTAGAAACAGAAAATTATCAATTACTTTCCCCCTGTGCTCCTTCAAAAATTGTGGCAGTAGGGAAAAATTATGGTGCTCATGCAGCGGAAATGGGAACACCTCCACCAAAAGAACCATTATTATTCCTCAAACCTCCTACCACCATCACCGCTAATGGAAACCCTATTTATTATCCTAAACAGTCACAACGAGTAGATTATGAGGGAGAGTTGGCATTAGTAATTGGCGATCGAACCAAAAACTCTACCATCGAAGAAGCTCGTAATAAAATTTGGGGCTATACCATTGCCAATGACGTGACAGCTAGAGATTTACAAAAAAAAGATGGACAATGGACAAGAGGGAAAGGATTTGATAGCTTTTGTCCATTAGGTCCTTGGATTGTTAGAGAATTAAGTGCTGGTGCTAGAATTCAGACTTTTTTGAATAATTCTTCCTCTCCCAAACAATCAGCTTTAGTTACAGATATGATTTTCTCTCCAGAGTTTATTGTTTCTTATCTCTCTCAAGTCATGACACTTTTACCCGGTGATGTAATTTTAACTGGAACACCTAAAGGAATTGGACCTATGAATGTAGGAGATTTAGTGAGAGTAGAAATTGAAGGAATTGGAGCTTTAGAAAATCATGTGATAGCTACTGATAATTAATCTTAATTAAACTTATTAGCGTACTTGGGAATAAGCAGCATCAGAAATAGTAGGAATTTCTGCATAGCGTCCCAATCCTGATTGAACCATGGAGTATAAGCAAGCTCCTAGAGGAGCAAAAAATCCAATAGTAACTAGGATTTGTGAGAGAATACTACCTCCTAATAATGGTAATAATAAGTTTAATACCATACCATATAAAATGAAAAGAATATCTATAAGAATTGCTTGCATAGTATTATATCGTAGGAAATGGCTCACTTGAGGATTTCTCACTACTCCAGCAAATAAAGCAAAAAAGATTACAAGTCCTATTAAACCTAAACCACGGGTAAATATAACAACAATAGGATAAATTAGTACAGACAAAATTCGATCTTTTATATCTATTGATCCACGCCAAGACATGAGATTGTCTCCTTAACTGAAAATTTAATTAACATATTTCTATTCTAAAACAATTATTACTGAGAGCACAGTTAAACAGCTATAATCTCCCAAAGGGATAAAATTCCAATTTCTCTTGCTGTGTTGCTTATATCAAGAGATTCTTTAAGCTTGATGGAGTTGGAATATCCTAAATCTATGATAATTAACCAAAATTGAGTCTCCCATTCTTCCATTCTTCCATTCTCCCATTCTTCCACCAAGGTGTATATACATAGTTTCAAGAAAAAGCATTAGATGCCAATACCGTTTCCCGTAGATTAGAGCACAAGAAACGGCATTTTAAAGATTAAATTAAGATTATGATAGCTATTTAAGATTGGCAATTTTAAAGCCCATCTCACATTCATAAATATCGCTTCCAGAGTCTGGGAATTGGCCAACAGATTTACCACAACTAAGCTTACTCTGATGCCAACGAGGTAAACCATCACTACTAGCCAATAAACATCCCCCACAAATTTTTTCTGGAGGCATTATTTGTTCATTGGTAAAAATTACTAACATCTTTCTATATCTCTATAAATAATAGATCCCCAATGGTTTTTAGTACATTATAAATTCTAACCAGAGAACCTATAAAAATTACAAAAAAACTTAACATAATCATCAATTAATTTTGATTTTGAAGAGTTGTCTGTTTGTTTCGATAAAAAATGATAGATTAAAAAAATGATAGAGTTAAATCCTCTCAAATAGGAGGATAATCAACAACAATTTATTTCCCTATTTCTGCTATATTAGCCTATATTCACATCTCCCCATCTCCCTATCTCCCCAATAAATGTCTATCATAAATTATGGAAAAAATTATCTTAGCTACCTCAAGATAAGTTACAATAATAAATCGGCAAGAAATTGGTCAAAAATTAAGTCAAAAATTAGAAATTGTAAGATTAAGTATAGTGACTCAAACAAATTTAGATTTTCTCGCACAAAACGATCCAGCAATAGCTGAAATAATTAACCTAGAACTAGATCGTCAAAGAACTCATTTAGAATTAATCGCTAGTGAAAACTTTACCAGTGAAGCAGTTTTAGCAGCCCAAGGCTCAGTCTTAACTAATAAATATGCAGAAGGTTTGCCACAAAAACGTTACTATGGTGGCTGTGAAATAATCGATCAAGCAGAACAACTAGCAATCGATCGAGTAAAAGAACTATTCAATGCCTCATTTGCCAACGTCCAACCCCATTCCGGGGCACAGGCTAATTTTGCAGTATTTCTAGCATTATTAAAGCCTGGAGACAAAATAATGGGAATGGATTTATCCCATGGCGGCCATTTAACCCACGGATCCCCAGTAAATGTCTCAGGAAAATGGTTTGAAACTTGTCATTATGAAGTTAGTCAAGAAACAGAAAGATTAGATTACGATGCCATCCTAGAATTAGCCAAAAAAGAACGTCCCAAAATGATTATTTGTGGCTATTCAGCATATCCTCGAATCATTGAATTTGATAAATTTAGAGCCATTGCCGATGAAGTAGGAGCATATTTATTAGCAGATATTTCCCATATAGCAGGCTTAGTAGCAACAGGGCATCACCCCAACCCCATAGATCATTGTCATGTAGTCACTACCACTACTCATAAAACCCTCAGAGGGCCAAGAGGAGGATTAATTCTTACCAACGATGGTGATTTAGCCAAAAAATTTAATAAAGCAGTTTTCCCTGGTACTCAAGGTGGACCTTTAGAACACGTGATCATTGCTAAAGCAGTAGCTTTTGGTGAAGCCCTAAAACCTGAATTTAAAGCATATAGTGCTCAAGTAATCGCTAATGCTCAAGCTTTAGCCGCACAATTACAACAACTTGGCTTTAAAATAGTATCCAATGGCACAGATAATCATTTGATGTTACTAGATCTAAGATCTATCAATATGACAGGTAAAAAAGCTGATGGATTATTAAGCGAAGTAAAAATTACAGTTAACAAAAATACAGTTCCCTTCGATCCGGAATCTCCTTTTGTTACCAGTGGAATTCGTTTAGGTTCCCCAGCCATGACTACTAGAGGAATGGAAATACCTCAATTCCAAGAAATTGGCAAGATTATTGCACAGCGACTCCTCAATCCAGAAGATGAAAATCTTAAATCTGATTGTATTTCTCGTGTAGCTGCTTTATGCGATTCCTTCCCTCTCTATCCTCATTTGAAAATTCCTGTGCCAACAATTGTCTAATGACACTCTTTATTATCCCATGGCTAAAGCACCTCAAATCCATTTAAGAATTTTTATAAAAAATAAATTTTCAACATTAGTATGTAAAGATGGTTGAGAGTGCCAAAATAATTTACTAACCCTTCTACCCAAATGTTTGGAGATCTTTACCATCTTATAGCCTTTATTATCGCCCTTACTGTCGTTTTATGTGCTACGCCAGTAGTGAGGAGTATTGGTCTAAAAACAGGATATGTCGATAAACCAGATCCTAGGAAAATACACAAAAAACCCATTGTCCGTCTTGGAGGAGTAGCCATTTTTCTGGGAACTTTGACAGGGTTTTTAATTGTATGGCTTTTAGGAGGATTAGAACAAATTCAACCAAATCGAGCGATGTCCATGTGGGGTGTTTTTTTTGGGGGAATAGGATTCTTTGCCATCGGTTTAGCAGATGATCTATTTAATTTAAGTCCCATATCTCGCTTAATTGTTCAAACCATGGTAGCTATTTTTGCCTTTTCAATGGGGGTTGAGATCGATTTTTTCTCAATTCCTTTTTTGGGTTTAATCGATTTGAGTAATATCAGTTGGTTAAGCCAAATTATCACTGTTATTTGGCTTGTAGGCATGGCAAATGCTATCAACTGGATTGATGGTTTAGATGGTTTAGCTGCCGGGGTATCGGGAATTTGTGCAGTAGTGATGCTCATTGTCACCCTCTTTATGGGGGAGCCAGAAGCTGCTGTTATGGCGGCTGCTTTAGCGGGGGCTGCTTTAGGTTTTCTTCGTTATAACTTCAATCCTGCCCAAATTTTTATGGGTGATGGAGGTGCTTACTTTATGGGATTTACTCTCGCAGGGGTGGGGGTAATCGGTTTAGTGAAAACCACTGCTGTTACTACTGTGGCTGTTACTAGTGTTATTTTGCCTTATCTAATCTTGGCAGTACCAATTTTAGATATGTCTGTGGTGATTATCTCCCGCATTAGTAAGGGAAAATCCCCTTTTGTAGCAGATAAAGGTCATTTACATCATCGTTTGTTAAAAGCAGGTATTTCCCAACGTCTCACGGCTTTGTTTATTTATGCTCTCACTCTTTGGATGGGAAGTCTGGCTTTGGGTTTTTCTAATATTCCTAGTGGTTGGGGCTATGCAATCGGAGCTACTATTATTTTAGGTTATGTGGGTTGGCAAGTCTGGCGGACAACCCGTATTAAACAAGAAAAATAATTCTTGATTAGTAGTTGGTTATGAAATTTTATCATAAAATTATATAGAAAAAATTAATTTTAATTATTAAATTTAAAAAATTACTGATATAAATCATGAGTGCAGAAATAATTTGTGTAGGAACAGAATTATTATTAGGAGATATACTAAATAGTAATGCTCGATGGTTGGCTCAAGAGTTGGCTGGCTTGGGGATTCCCCATTTTTATCAAACTGTGGTTGGAGATAATATAGAAAGACTACAAAAAGTTTTAGCCATGGCTAGTCAAAGATCTTCTATTTTAATTTTTACTGGGGGTTTAGGCCCAACACCTGATGATTTAACCACAGAAGCCATCGCTCTTTATTTTCAGACACCTTTAAAGGAAAGAGAGGAAATAGTCTCTGATATCAAAGCTAAATTCGCTAAACGAGAACGAAAAATGACGGCTAATAATCTCAAGCAAGCTTTATTACCAGAAGGTGCCGAGATTTTACCTAATCCCAATGGCACGGCACCAGGGATGATTTGGCAACCTCAAGAGAATTTAACTATTTTAACTTTCCCAGGGGTTCCTTCGGAAATGCGACGAATGTGGGAAGAAACCGCCATTCCTTATCTTAAAAATCAGGGTTGGGGAAGAGAAATTATTTTTAGCCAAATGTTGAAATTTCGGGGAATCGGGGAATCGGCATTGGCAGAAAAAGTGAAGGCTTTTTTTGATTTAACCAATCCAACAGTGGCTCCTTATGCTTCTAATGGGGAGGTAAGATTGCGGGTTTCTGCTAAAGCTAAAGATCAAATAGAAGCTTTGGCTATTATTTCTCCTGTGGCTTCCCAAATAAAATATCTTGCTGGATTGGATTATTTTGGCTGTGATGAGGATACTTTAGCCTCTGTAGTTGGGGATTTATTGCGTCAGGCAGGGCAAACTCTCAGTGTGGCTGAATCTTGTACTGGTGGAGGTTTGGGGGCAATGATTACAGGGAGTGGTGGTGCTTCTGATTATTTTATGGGGGGGATTATGGCTTATAGCAATGAAGTGAAAATTTCTCAATTAGGAGTAGCTCAAGAGAGTATATCAGAGTTTGGAGCAGTAAGCAAGGAAGTTGCTTGTTCCATGGCTTTAGGAATTAAAGAAAAACTTAAGACTGATTGGGCTTTAAGTATTACTGGTATTGCTGGGCCTTCTGGAGGTAGTGAAGAGAAACCAGTAGGATTAGTTTATATAGGTATTGCTATGCCTAATAACGCAGTTGAAGGGGTTAAGTTCCTTTTTGGGGAAGAGAAACAACGGGAATTTATTCGTTATTTAAGTAGTTGTAGTGCTTTGGATTTGTTACGACGCAAACTATTAGTAGGTGTTTAAGAAAAGTTGTCTTCTTAAGAAATTTATGTTAAGATTAAGATATGTATCTAGGCTATTAAAGAAGTAGTAAAACTATAAACTCTCTATTGAAAGTATGTATCTAATTCATGCCTGATATGAGGAAATATATTTTACCAACATGGGATTGTCTAGAGAAATTAAACTGAAAGAAGTCAATATTTGTCAATCTTCTCTCTTTTTGAATTTGAAGATTATAAAACTTTAAGAAAAAGCTTTGAAATATAGTGGTATTGGGAGAATAAACCAACTCCATGAATTTAATTATACAAAATTTACTGGTTTAGTTTTCTCAAATTTTGACAAAGCTTAACAAAAAATCAACAATATTTAAGGAGCCGTCTGTTCGATGGACTATTTAGAAAAAATTTTGGAAAAGTTGAAAGAATGGGCACAGAAGCTAATTAACGATCTTTTAGAGCCTGAACGAGAAGTAGAACCTGAATTGATTCCTATTCCTGTGAGAAATCCTCACGATCGTCGTTGATTTTTTTTAATCAATTTTCAAGGTTTAAATATTAAGTCTTAACCGCCAAAGCTTCCGGGTAATATCTCAAAAACCTAGATGTCAATGGCGGGAATTATCTTTTTTTAGTGAATTATGTCAAGTCCTTTAAGTATTCTAGTTCTTCACGGACCAAATTTAAATCTTTTGGGGAAAAGAGAGCCAGATATTTATGGTGCTCTATCTTTAGAGGAGATCGATGGATTGCTAAGCAAGGAGGCTTCTAGCTTGGAAGTAAAGCTGGAAAGTTTACAGTCAAATTATGAAGGTGCTTTGGTAGAGGCGATTCATCATGCTTTGGGTTTTTATCAGGGAATTATAATTAATGCAGGAGCATATACTCATACTAGTATCGCCATTAGAGATGCTTTGTTAGGGGTAAATATTCCTACTGTTGAAGTTCATCTAAGTAATATTTATCGTAGAGAAGAATTTAGACATCATTCTTATATTGCACCTATAGCTATAGGACAAATTAGCGGTTTTGGAATACAAAGTTATATTTTGGGTTTACAAGCATTAGTATGGCATCTGAAAAAGTAGAATTTAGATACTTTAATAATAAAATTATTTTCAACGTATTCAAGAAAAGTATTTTATCAAAAATTAAATAAATAAAGTTATAAATATCATTTCAAGTATAGAAGAAGTAAACAGTTAAAAGTCTTTTCAAATCTTTTATTATATGAGTCTGAGTTTGAAAGAAATCTTCATATCATTTTTCTTTAACAGTGATAGAGATGGTGAATGGGTGAATGGAAGGATAGAGAATTAGGATTTTGAAACTCTATTATTATAATAGGCCAATTGATATCAGGAATTCTATAGGGAGATTCACAGCACCAAATTTTATAGATTGCATATGTGCTTAAGATGTAAAATAGATATACATGAATCAACAAAAAATATAATCATCAATATCAGATTAAAAATTATGATTAATAATAAACTTATTTAAAGTATTAATTCTCTTATATATTTTTATCTTTACAAAAAATTACTAAGCAATAACAAATAATAATAGTTTTCCGAATGGATAGAAAAAATGTTATATTAAAAATACCATTAAGATAAGATAATAATATAGGAAAAAATACTAATAAATAATCGATGTCCAAAACTAAAATTCAACCAAGACTAACAAACTTAACATGGCCTGAAGACACAGAATTAATAAGTTTAGAATTTGAATTAGAAGCATTAAAGACAACCTATTTATTACCAGACTATACGAAAGGATTTCACGCTTGGTTTTTAAAGCAAATTCAACTTCAGGATCCTGATTTATCTCGTATTTTACATGATGAACAACAAGAAAAAGCATTTACTATTTCTAGATTATTGGGTGATTTAAGTCTCAGAAATAAACAAATTGAAGTAACTTCAGGCAAGAGATATTTTTGGGAGATTTCTGCTTTATCAAATCCTGTTGTTAAATGGTTAGAAAAATGGTTAACAAATTGTCCTAATCTTATTGAATTATATCAACTTTGTTTTGCAATAAAAAATGTTAAAATCTCCTCTCATCCAACTACTTATCAACAGTTAATTCTGGAAAATAAACAAAAAAATTTTACCTTAAGTTTTATTTCACCTACCAGTTTTCGTCGAAAAGGGCATCATTTTCCTTTACCAGTGCCTTATAATTTATTTCATAGCTATTTACGTAGATGGAATAATTTTTCTGGACAAAGTTTTGATCAAGGTGAATTTTTGAATTGGATCGATGAATTTGTAGTTATTAAAAGACATCAAATCGAAACTGTAAAAGTAGCTGGTGGAAAAAGAGGCCAAGTAACAGGTTTTACTGGTGCAATTGAATTAAGTCTCACAAGTGATGGGATTAAAGGGAATCCTGAGTATCATCAATTATATACAGCTTTAGGCAAATTAGCTCCATATTGTGGAACAGGACATAAGACTACCTTTGGTTTGGGACAAACTAGAAAAGGATGGTTAGTTGAATCTCCTATTTCTCCCATTCTCTCTGTAGAAACTCAATTGGTTTCACGTCAAGAAGAAATCGCTCAAATATTACTTTCTGAACAAAAACGCCCTAATGGTGAAAGAGCTAAAAAAATATGTGAAACTAGAGCGATAATTTTTGCTCGTCGTGAATTTGGTGAATCACTCCAAACTATTGCTCATGATTTAGAAATGCCTTATGAAACTGTAAGAACTTATGCTAAACTTGTTCGTCGTATATTACGTGCACGAGAATCTGAAATAATTTTTAACCAAAGTGATGAATATAATCATTAGGCAATAACTCACAACACATTTTTTTCAAGATGGTTTATACTAAAAAAATAAGAAATTTAATTTTATTTACTTATGAATTCAAATCAAAATTTAAACAATCCGGCTTTATCCATTATGCAAGAAGCTGTTTATATTTTAGGAAAATGGGCTGGAGTGACATTACCCATAAATTTCAACCTAGATAATCCAGCAATTATTGTTGCTAAAAAACTATTTTCATGGGATGAAAATGCAACAATAAAACCTCTTCGTTTGCTATTTAATGATATTACAATAGGAGGTAATGAGAAACAAAAGAAAGAACATTATTGGGAAGCAATTAGTATTAAAAATCAAAACAAGATTTATCCACCAGAAATTCCTTATCCTCAAAAATATCAACCTGAATTAGATGATTTAAAAAAGGAAATATCAAAATTAGAATTAGAGGAAAAGGATTTTAATAACTTAACATTACTAACTTTATTAGTAGAAAAATTTGGATCTCATGTTAGTTTTTATTTTGAAAAAAATGAGATAGAAAATCAAGATAATAATGAGATAGAAAATCAAGATAATATTGCTTTTTACGATCTAGTTAAATCTATTGCAGCAGTAGCCCAAGCTTTAAAAGATAATCCTGAAGCAAAAGAATTATGTTTGATTGGTGGAGATTTATCAGGAATTCAAAAGTTTATCTATACAATTTCTGCCGATGGTGCATTAAAATCTTTAAGGGCGAGAAGTTTTTTCTTAGAGTTAGTAACTGAAGAAATTGTTCAACAATTATTAGAAAATTTAAAATTACCGAAGACAAATGTTATTTACGCTGGAGGGGGTAATTTATATATTTTAGCTGATGGTAATGAAGCAAGTAATCGTAAAATTGTTGACGACGTTAGAAATCGTTTTAATGACTGGCTTAGAAAAACTTTTCAAGGTAAATTATTTCTAGGTTTAGATTATATAACATTGCCTGTTGAGGCTTTATCAGAATCTGAATCATCTCAATCAAAATTATCAGAATCAGAACCAGAATCAGAATTATCGAAACATTGGAAAAAAATTCCCAAAAAATTAGCTCAACAAAAACAAAGAAAATTTGACAATCAATTAAGTGATTTCCTAAAACCTCAACGAAGTTATGAGCCATGCAAAGTTTGTCATAGAGATGATTATGAAATATTAAAACCTTTAAATCCAAGTGAGCCTGATTCTTCTATGGCTTGTGAAATATGTCGCACTATGTTTGAATTAGGAGCAAAATTGTTTAATACTAAGATTATCCTCCGAACAACAACCAATCAATTTAAAAATACTAAAAAAGAAAAACAATTTGAAATAAATGGCTATTACTATTATTTAGAAAAAGATTTAAATTCAAAAGATTTAAAAGAAGTTTTATCCAATGATGAATGTAAGAATATTTTCCGAATTAATAACTGGAATTTAGAAGATTATAGAGACTCTAAAAGTAATCCATTTTTGTTAGGAAATTACGGCAAAAAAACACCAATAGAAGATGAATTTACTTTTATGTCAGCTAGTGAAATGACGGAAATCGCTGGAGAATCTGGTGCAATTCCTAGAGTTGGCTACTTAAGAATGGATGTGGATAACCTAAGTAAAATCTTTGGAGGAGGTTTAGGATTACAACTAAATTTACCACGTTTAGCGGGTTTATCTCGTCTCATGACTTATTACTTCAAAGTTTATCTTAATACTTTAGCTTACAAGGATTTAAGCATAGATAATGAAGGTTATAATTTGCTCTTTATTTATGCTGGTGGAGACGATTTATTTATTAGTGGTGCGTGGCATGAAGTTGTTGACTTTGCTTTTAAAATTCATGATTCTTTTGAGAATTTTACAGGCAATAATCCTAGTATTACTTTATCTGCTGGTGTGAGTTTAGCTACTTCTAAATATCCCTTATATCAAGCTGCTAGAGAATCAGGAGAGGCTGAAGAAAAAGCTAAAGGTAATGGTAAAGATAGTTTAGGTTTATTTGGCGAAGTTTTTAAATGGAATGAGTGGAAAGGAGAGAAAAAGATTGATGTTTATAAATCGAATTTAATACCTCCAGAAACCAAAGAATATATCTACGAAAATGTTAATTTACCATTGTTAGGAATTAAACCTTTTGTAGATTATTTTATCGATAATTTAAAAGATATACAAGTTAATTATTCCCGCAATTTCATTAGAAATTTACTGGTTACTGCACAAATACAAGAGCAAAAAATTGAAGAAATAGAAGAGGAAAGAAAGAAACAAATTTATGATAACGAAATAAAAGACATTCGTTACTATTTACATTTGCCCAAAATTGCATATACATTGGCAAGATTACGTGATAGTATAAAAAGTACTGAAGGATTTGAAAGTCTTAGTAAATCCCTTAAAAGTCCCTATAATGCACGTTATTATAAGGCGATCGCCATTTGGTTAGAATTGCTAAATCGCTCTAAATAATAAAATAATAACTTTTTGTAAACTTAAATAGATGAAACTAGCAATAATAATCATGAATAAGTTACTATAGATTTAGTATTGCCAAATCTAGTAGGAGAATGTTATCTTGAAAATGAGAAAAGATTAGACTAAAATAATTAGTGTATGAAAAAACTTAGTGAGATATAATCAGTAAATAATCTCAAATATAAAAATAAAAATCATTATAAATTATGACTCAAGCTAATAAACCCAATCCACCCAAAAAACCTAACAAACCAAATCCACCCAATTCACAACAAAAAAACAATTCAAATACATCGAAAGAAGAAAGTGAATCTAAAACAGGCAAACAATTAATTTTAGATATTCTTGAAGATGAAAAGAAGAAAATTAAATACTTTCAGGATTATCCAATTCGAGATTTAGTTGAACATTCAGAAAAATTTGGTGGTGACTTAAAACGTGGTGGATTAGATACCAATCAAATTCGGAAATTTCTAGATGCTATAATTAGAATAAAAGTAAAAATATCCCAAGAAAAAGAAAAACAACATGAATTAAACCCACATAAAAATAATATTGAACCAGAGATTTTTAAGAAAATAGAATCAGATATTGTTTTACTTAAGCCAAAATTAGCCTATGCAGCAGAAAGAAACTCTAGAGCAAAAGATGCTGCCCATGATTTAAATGATGTAATGTCTAAAAGTATTGATAAAGTTCATTCTTTAGAAGATTTTGAGCGTTTAGTTCAATTTATCGAATCCATTATTGCCTATCATAAAGCCGCAAAATAATTAATCAAAAGAGAAATATAAAATGACACAAATCATAGATATCCCACAAAAAAACTTATTTGCTAAAATTGTTATTAATAGTAACATTTCTATAGAAACCGGTTTACATATAGGAGGAGGAGGAGAAAATTTAGACATAGGTGGTTTAGATAAACCAGTAGTTCGTGATCCTATGACTAAAAGTCCTTATTTACCGGGATCTTCCATTAAAGGAAAATTACGTTCAATATTAGAAAGATATCTAAATAAACCTTTAAATCGTGGTGGTGGTGGAGTTTATCGTTATGAAAGTGACGATATTGAAGATGGTTATACAGAAATTAGAAAAGACACTTTTATTGCGTTTATGGGTGCAAAAACTTGTCCTTTAAGTAGGATTTTTGGTTCTACTGGTAGCAATTGTTGGATAAAAGAAGATGTTGCTAATAATCAAAAACTAGAATTAGATTATATCCATAAAACCACTAAAGACATTAATGGTGAACCTCATGTAAATATCAAAGGGCGAAATCATAGTGCTAGATTAATCGTCAGAGATGCTCATTTAACTACAAAATCAGTCGAAAAATTAAAAGATATTGATACTGGCTTGTATATGACAGAATGGAAATTTGAAAATACTATTGATCGAGTGACAGCAGCCGCAAATCCCCGTCAATTTGAGCGAGTGCCTGCGGGATCCATATTTAACTTTGAGATGGTTTATACAGTTGAAGATAAGAGTCAAGTAATAGAAGATTTAGAAAATTTAGCCATCGCACTTAAAATTCTTGAAGATGATGCTTTAGGTGGCCATGGTTCCAGAGGTTATGGAAAAGTTCGTTTTACTGATTTTGAATTCTATTATCGTAGTCCGGATTATTATCGTAATATTATTACCAAAAATAAAACCCCTCAATTACCACTTTCAGATATTAAAGATACTGATGATTTTCTTCAAGAATTCCAAAAAGTTAAAGCATTATTATCTGATGTTTCTGAATAATTTATCCAGCAAGTATTTATTAATTAAAGGACAAATACCCTTTTCTAAAAATACTTAAAAACATTAATTTATGACTACCTTCTTAAGAAATTTATCCAATTAAAAATATTAGAAAAAAAACAAAAAAAACAAGAGAAAAATGTCACATTGGAAATTAATTCGCCTTAATTTTAGGAAAAATCCAGCACATTTTGGGGAAGTAGGAATAGGAATAGAAGAAACCAATGAAAGAGTTCAATCAGATGGTCTTTTTAGTGCTTGGATTACTGCTTATGCTCGTTTATTTGGAAAAGAAGATGTTGAAAATTTATTAAAGGAAATCAAGAAAAATCCTGCTCTTTTTTGTCATAGTTCAACATTTATCTATAAAGTAGAAAACTATAAACTAAATGGCAAAAAGCAAAAAAAATATACTTATTTTTTACCAAAACCAATAGGATTTCCACCAAATTATCCTGTAGGTGAAGATTTAGACTTTAGCAAAGTCTACAAAAAAATTGTTTTTTTACCTTTGAAAATTTGGCAACAATGGTATCAAGAAAAAGGTTTTACTGATGAAGATAAACAGGAATTAATTGATGAAACAAAAAAAAATAAGCACAAACAATATAGAGAATTAGAAAACTTGGGTTTATTTAGCTATAAAGATAATTATAAAATAGATAAATTACCCAAAGTAGCTATTGATAGAAATACCAGTAGTAGTAACTTTTATCATACAGGTTTTGTCCAATTTAACTATGAAAATGATGATCAACATTCTGGCTTATATTTTTTAGTAAAATTTGCCGATAATACTGAAGAATTACAAATAAAAATGTGTGCAGCTTTGCATTTATTAGGAGATGAGGGATTAGGCGGGGAAAAATCCAGTGGTGCTGGAAGATTTCATCCAGAATGGTTAGACTTGCCAGAAGAATGGGAGAAGATTATTAACTTTAATAACCCCAATTCTTATAGTTTAATTAGTATGTTTTGGAAATCCCAACCACCAGAATTCACACCTGAAAGTTACTATTCCTATCAAATCCAAGACAGAGGAGGTTGGATTGCCTCTCCTTTTTCTGGCCGTCAATCAAGACGAAAAACCGTGCAAATGTTTAGTGAGGGTTCCGTATTTCAATTCATACCTCAAGGGGAATTAGCGGATGTAACTCCCGATAATTTTCATAAACACAGGATTTATCGTAGTGGTATTAGCCTTAGTCTTCCTATTCAATGTAACTTTAATAAAGATGAATAAAATAATAAATTATGCTAAAAACTCAACCTTTAACATTTACCAAAAAATATGAAACCGCTCGAATTCGTTTAACAAGTCCAATTTTACGTATTGGAGGGCAATTTTCTCAACTTAATCCTTATGAATACATCCAAGATGGTGATCGAGTTTATTTACCAAATGAAGAAGCTTTAGGCAGAGTTCTACTAGAAAGAGGTAAATTAAAAGAATATATTGAAAAAATTGAAGATCGAAAAGATATTAATAGCATCTTAAAAAATTTAGATGAAGATTGGCAATTCGTAGAAGATAATGAAGGTAATCCAATATTCCCTAAAATTGGTATTACTCGCAAATGGACTAGTAAAAGAATTACTGATTTAAAGCCTATGATTCGTAATGGTTTTAGTCAACCATATATTCCCGGTACTTCTATAAAAGGGGCAATGAGAACAGCGATCGCTTATCATCTACTAAAAAACGCTAATAAATATAATACACCGACTAAAGTTAGTGAAATTGAAGAAAAATTAAGAGAACTATTAGGAAACGGAAAATTAAAAAGGAAACCACAAACTGCCGATGATGGCTTATTTATGAATAGCTTATTTGATCATTTTTCCCTTAACTATGAAGGAAAAGAATATTCTTCAGCAAGGAATACTTCAAATCATCAAAATAATCCCAATACTGATATATTAAGAGCAATTGAAATTAGTGATTCTCCACCTGTATTAGAGAAAAGTTTAACCAATAAAAAAACAGGAAAAAAGAAACTTTTTAACATTCCTGTAACAACTGAAGTATATGTATCTAGTCATTTTGAGGATTATAAAGCTAAACATAGAGTATCAATTTTTGCAGAAATGCTATTTAATGTCAGCACTGAATTCACTATCACTTTAGATACTGAAATGTTAAAATGGTTTCATCACCAAGATAACATGAAAATACCTTTCAATAGTATTAATGATTTAATAAAAATATGCCAAGAATTTGCACAAGAACAATGGGATGGAGAACATGATTACTGGAATTTTATTCGTAATAACAATCATAGGGATAAGAAGTTAGACTTTGATCTCATTAGAGAATTCTATAAAAATGAAAAATGTCCCTACCAATTACGATTAGGATGGGGCACAGGAATGGGAGGAACTACTATAAATTGGTTACTTGAAGATAAATTAAGAGCAAAAATAAGAGATACTTGTGGGATAAAAGCTCCTAATTTTCCTGCACCCAAATCACGTCGTACTATTCTTAACCGTAAAGAAGATATTGCTTATGTACCAGGCTGGGTAAAATTAAAAGTATTATAAAAAATAAAACTATTATCTAATGTTAATTCGATCGACTTGGACTTTGAAAATTAGAGAAGAAACTCTGTTACCATTTGCTTATACCCCCAATTTAATTAAACTTTTATATGCAAAAATGGGAATAGACTTTACCAATGAGTTCACACCAAACCTAACTTTTTCCGGTATTGTAGGAAAAATTAGTAAAACTGATGATTTTCTTCACCTCACACCAGAAAATGAATATCAGTTATCATTAGCAGGCTTAGAAATTAATGCCAGTAAAGCCATAAAAAAATTAGAACTCAATGAGAAAATAGAATTTTTAGGAATAACTTTTGAAGTAATTAACCGAGAAGATAAAATTACCACTTATGAAGAAATGTACAGTTTATTAGTTGCCGAAGAACCAGAAGCCATTAGAGATTATCAACTTGAATTCCTAACACCCACTGCCTTTGCCCAAAATAAAGTAAATTTGCCTTTACCAATACCTCACTTAATGTTTCGTAGCTGGTTAGAAAGATGGAATCATTTTAGTAATATTTATTTAGGAGGAAATGAATTAATTGAATACCTAAAAAATAATTCATACTTAGCCTATTTAAATTTAAATAGTCGGAGAGTTCAAATTAACCAGAATAAAATTACTGGCTTTGTAGGCACTATAAATCTGAAAATACCTCAGCGAATTGATGATTTATTAGCAAATGTAGTAAATTTATTATTTCATTATTCTGAATATGCAGGTACAGGAATAAAAACACGCTTAGGTATGGGAAATACTTTATTGTGTAATAAATAATGCTTATGCAAAAACATATTTTTCAATTTGGCTTATACCAATTTGTCTTTAACGATGATATAGTTTAAGCTACTCAAAACCTACTGATTCTCCACCTAAATCCTATCTCCCTTGTCCTCCTTGTCTTCCTTGTCTTCCTTGTCCTCCTTGTCTCCCCCTAACCATTGTATGTCATACTTTTGGGAAAATGATATTATAGGACGCAACTATAAATTAAGTAGTTAAAATAATTAGTATACGCCCTATTTCTTTAGTAGATTTATGAATGAATATTTTGTCAAAGAAGAGCAAATCTTAATCCATTCAATTAATCCATTAAGATAGAAACATTAATTTGAGCAGCTCGCCAAATTTTGTAGAGCAATAATTCAGCCCAATCGCTCATCTGGGAGAGAAAAATTCCTTCATCACTCATAGTATCAGACGTAACCCAAGTGCCATTGATGCTGACTTCAAGATTTTCGCAATCGGCGATCGCAACTTCAATATTCTCGCAATTATCTAACAACATTTCTAAATCGGATAAATGAGATAAATCCTTAGGAAGCAAAAAAGACGCACTTGTTGGCTCAATATATAAACTAGTCCCGGAGCAAAGGGCAAGACGCACTCGTGTCATCACCCAATCCTCCAGAGAATCTGTTAGATGCTCTATGTTTAAATCATTTTCAATATAAGTAAATTTCAGCATCAAAGTTACTCTCCTGTTACGATTGGTTGATCTAAAAAGCCTTCAATTAATTTTTTAACACTCCAAAACTTCTCTTTGAAGGCAATACCAAGAATCCATTGATCCCTGGGAGTAATTTCTAAAAATATCCCTGCTTCAGTGAAGATGCCATCCCTTTTGATAAAATTCCATTCCTGGCAAATTCTAACTACATCATCTTTTGAGGTTTTTCCCCACTGAAAATCAGAAATTAAACGATGGATTGTTAAATTTTTTTTATCTACTTGTAAAGTCTCTAATCCATTGACAATATATTTATTGACAAGATAAATTTCCCACACCTTCTCTATCTTATCTTTCAGAGCTTTGAGAGAATACCCAAAATCTAGAAAATTTAGACTTACATTTTGAGAGATAACTTTTTGAGAGATAACTTTCCAATTTGTCTTAACCAGAAAATTAACAAGTTTAGCTCGAACTCTTTTTAAGAACAGAATTGGGATCAAATAATAAATTGGACTTAGACATACTTGGTTTTGACTTGAACTAAACACGGCATTACTCCTTCTTGTTCTTCGCCGTTTACGCATTTGATAGGATGGAAAATTATTGATTTTTGATGGAATTTCTAAAAATTGTTCAAAGAGTAGTTGAGTTAGCCAAACATGGATTTTGCATTTTAATCAAATCCCATTAGCTTAATCTTTCTAGTCTTGTAAATCATGCCTAGTGTTCCAATTTAAGCTTAGAAATTTTTGACAATTAGACCAAAAAAACCATCTTTGGTAGTTTAGACAAACTAAATAATGATATAGTTCAAAAAATTAAATTGAGACATTAAATAATCTTCTAAAGCTGGTTTTACAACTATTTTCCCCTTTTCCCTCTACTTCATTTTGAAAGCAAATCTTCCTTTAATTTTGTATAAAACTTGGTTTTAAACTTTGCCAAAAGTAAGATTAATTGCTTCGGTGGATAAAACTTCCTCTGTAAAAAACCCCCGCTGTCTTGGTAGACGGTAGCGAGGGTGTTAAAACTTTGAGTTGAGGGAATTTTCTTTTTTATCCTTTTTGAGTTACTCTTCTTATGCACCTCCCGCTCCTTTTATTTAGTTTTGATAGAATCTTGTTTGGGTAATTAGTAAAGCTTGCTAAATGATTTAAACTTGGCTCTATCCCAGAATTTTCTTTTCTTAGCCCGTCTCTAAACAAAAAATTTCCACTAGCTATCGAGATCGCCCAATTCCTTAGCCGACAGGATGTTTGAGTTGTAGTAGAAAAAATTGTTTGAAGAGTTATCATTTTTTGTTTGCAAAAATCTACAATTATATACTACACTAAGTACTACTAATATGTCTAGTATTTTGAGGAATAAAAAATTATGCCTACAGCAAATCGAACTTCAACAACAGAAATGGAAGTAACTAGCATCCGTCTAGAAAGAACTCTCAAAGATAATCTTAAAGCTCTTTCCGGCAACCGAGGTTATCAAGCCCTGATTCGAGATATCCTTTGGAATTATGTCCAGCAAAAGTCAGGAGATTATCGCCCTCAATTCTCTAAGGCAGATATTCGATCGACTATTGAAGCAGTGGCAAGAAAAGACGAAAGTTGTGTGCTAACTGGCAAGTTAATCCAAGAAAATGATACAATGTTTTTAGGATTAACTATATATGGGGATCTAGTACCCATTAGCAAAGCAGGATTAACCGCTAAAAGCAAAGATTTAATCTCTAATAAGGAGAGTGTTGTTCGTTAATTCTTAAGAGCTTAATCGGCTATTCATCTGAGATTCCAGAGGATGAATAGCAAATCAAACAAAGATTAATCAAATCTTTAATCAAATCTTTAATCAAAAAATAGTAAAAACAACCTCAATTAAAAAATTGCTATCATAGAATAATCAAATATAGAACCACTTTATAGAGCTATTAAATTTATAGAATTAATCCAATGACAGATACACTATCTCCCTCCAAAAAAGGAATCCAACTTTCTCAAACAGCTTACAAGCATATTCTGGCTTTACGAGAAAAACAAGGAGAAGACAAAGACTTATGTTTACGAGTAGGAGTTCGCCAAGGCGGTTGTTCTGGAATGTCCTATATGATGGATTTTCAAGATCCAAGTGAAATCAATGAAGGTGATCAAGTTTTTGATTATGATGGTTTCCAAATAGTTTGTGATCCTAAAAGTATTCTCTATCTTTATGGCTTAATGCTTGATTATAGCGATGCCATGATCGGTGGAGGTTTCCAATTCACTAATCCTAATGCTTCTCAAACCTGCGGCTGTGGTAAGTCTTTTGGCGTTTAACATTTTATCCATCAAAGGCAGGCCATGATGCCTGTCTCTTTCTCAACTCTGGATCACTACGTATTATTAATATAATTAGGTTATTATAAAATTTACAAATATTTATCTTTTTCTTATGGATTTTTCTAAAACAATTTTAATCGGTCTCAAAGCAGATCATTTTCGTCATCCTCTTGATCTTGAAGCAACTAATGCTTTAAAGCAATTACCAGGAATGGATATCCTTGTCCGTAATTTATTGGGATCCGTTGGGGAACAGTTCTTTTTCATGAATAATATTGCTACAAGTATCTTGGTTGGAGAAAAACAATTACCTCATTTACATAAACTTTTATTAGAAGCTTGTAAGGTTTTGGATTTAGAACCTCCTCAACTTTATGTTCAACAAAATCCTATCCCTAATGCTTATACTTTCGCTATGAGAGGTAAGCAACCTTTTATGGTGATCCATACTTCTTTGATCGAAATCTTGACTCCAGAGGAAATTCAGGCAGTTATGGCTCATGAATTGGGTCATTTAAAGTGTGAGCATGGAGTTTACCTCACTCTGGCTAATCTTTTAGTTTTAGCTACTGGCTTATTACCAAATTGGGGGGCAATTATCGCTCAATCTCTTCAAGACCAAATGCTTCAATGGTTACGTTGTGCAGAGTTGAGTTGTGATCGTGCTGCTTTATTAGCTACCCAAAATCCTAGAACGGTGATGTCGGTTTTGATGAAATTGACAGGTGGATCTCCTAGTTTAGCTCCTCTTTTGAATTTGGATGCTTTTATTGATCAAGCTAGAGCTTATGATCAGATGGCTAAAACTGAGTTAGGGGAAGTTTTGCGATCGGCTCAAACAGCCCAGTTGTCCCATCCTTTACCAGTATTGAGAGCTAGGGAGATCGATCATTGGGCAAGTTCTCAAGATTATCAAAATCTTCTTGACAATCGAAATAAAATAGGTTATCATAGAAAGATGGATATTAAGGGCGGATGGCGAAATTGGTAGACGCACCACACTCAAAATGTGGCGGCTTCGGTCATGAGAGTTCGAGTCTCTCTCTGCCCATTTGTATTACGGTGTAATCACCGATAAAATACATATATAAGATTAGGATGGTTTAAGTAAGGAAATTGTCAACTTTGATAGTTATTAATTGACAGTTTTGTTGATTTCAATAAATACAGCTAAAATAAAGATAAATTTTCTAGCTATATTTATCATAAATTTCCAAGATAGTGCCTTTATTTATCTATATAAAGGCTCTGTTAATCTAGTTTATGAGTTTTTTACAGGATTCATCTACCTATTTTTGATTGAACCATTAGGCATTATTGTCTGATGAAATTTAGCCAACGGAAGGTTTTTTGAACCCCAGATCTTAGCATTTGTCAAATTAGTATGGCTTAGATTAGTTTTATAAAAATCAACACTTCTAAGATCGGTATTAGATAAATCACTATAACTCAGATGGCTCATAGATAGATCAGCATTTTGCAGATTTGCACCACTTAAATTACTAGAGAATAAATAAGTATTACTTAAGTTAGCTCCTCTTAAGTTAGCACCAAGGAAATTAACTCTTTCTAAATGAGCACCATTTAAATCAACTCCTCCAAAATTGATCCCACTTAAATTAACACCAGTTAAATTAACTCTTATAAAAGTAACATTAGTAACATTAGCCCCTTGTAATCTTACACCAGTTAAATTAGCATTAGTTAAATTAGCACGACTTAAGTTAGCACCAGCTAAATTTGCTCTAATTAAATTAGTACCAGTTAAATTAGCATTAATTAAATTAGCTCCTCTTAAGTTAGCACGAGTTAAGTTAACACCAGCTAAATTTGCTCCTTTTAAATTAGCACCAGCTAAATTTGCTCCTTCTACATATAAATTTTCTTCTAATTGAATTCCTTGTAAATTACATTTTATACATTGTCCAGTTTGTAATAATTTTTGAAGAGATTCTTCAGGACTTTTCTGAATTTGTTGTTGCTGAGCCTTTCTTGAACTATTTTGTTGTAAAGTTAAAACTTCTTTCGACTTTTTAGCGTCTTGTGTAGAATAAGTATAAAATAAAGAAAAAATTAGACTTATTAGTATGATGGGACTAATAATATAAGCCATTTTTTTTAATTTAGTAATCTTTTCTTGAGTAACGTTGAGACGGAGATACATTATTAAAGAAGTTTGTATTTGACGTTTTCTATTTAAATTTACCATTTTATTTCTGTTAACTTATTTTTATTCGTTAAGTAGTAACTCATTAAGAATTAATATTTTTTTTAGATTCTCAAAATCATTATATTTTTTTTAAATTACTCTTGATTAACTAAGAATTCTAAAACAATAACTAGATTATAATAGATTTTAACAGAGAAAACCACTATTTTATTTAAAGCTTGTTTAAAGAAGTGTTTTACTAGTATAAATCAAGGTTAATATTTACTGAAACCTGAAATTTTTATTTGGGATTTCCAAAACAAAAAAAGTAAAACCTACTAAGTGGTTTCCTGTATGATCTAATCCAGTAGATTCTCTGAGTTAATTTTTCAAAAAAAATTATTAAATAACTAAATTATAACCTTAATTATATTAATTATAACCTCAACTTCAATAAGTTTAACAAATTTTTAAGGAAAATTGACTAAATTATCAATACCTGAGTTTTACTGAGTTATCAATGACCTGAATTTTACTGAGTTGTAAATACTGATAAAATTAAATTAGAAATACTAGCAAGAACATCCTTTTGATTTAATAGTGATACCAAATCCGGTTTACACAGACCTTTTATTTTTCATTATGGTTTATACCGCTCTATTCTTTACGAATTCCGAATTCCGTTGGCTTTAGCCTTGCCGTTAGGCTATTGGGAATTCAACCTCACCATAAAGGTGTTTTTAGAACCGGATTTAGTATGATACACATCCTCATAGGAAAAATGAGAGGAATGGGAAGTAGAGATTTATCCTGAGATTAAGGAAAAAGTTATTCTTAATTATCCTAAAATTAGGAAATTTTAACTTTCTTATTTTTTTACAGATAGATCGGTAAAACTTAGGCTTTAAATAAAATTCTCTAGATCTAGAGAAAATTTCACTTAAAACCTAAGTTCTATCATTTTGAAAAATTAAAATATTTTGTTGTTCTCAAGATATTTTTTTATTGATCTTCAGTATCAAAAGGTTTAGAAGGAGGAATCCCTTCAAGAGAAATAAGAGATTCAATTACTTCCTTAACAATAGGAGCCGCTACAGTAGAACCATAAGTATTCCATCCTTGAGGTTCATCTACCACGGCCAAAACTACATAACGCGGTTTATTCACAGGCATAATTGCCACAAAACTAGTAATCTTCGCATTATATAAATATCTTCCATCTTCGGCCTTTTGTGCAGTCCCAGTTTTCCCTCCAATTCGATGACCTGGAATCCGAGAAGTTTTACCCGTACCCTCTTCAACTACAGATTCCATCATTTTTAAAACAGCCTGACTACTTTCTGGTGAAAAGACTTGTTTCGTCTCAAAAGATGGTTCCCATTGCAAATCTCCTTTAAAGTCAACAATTCCTTCAACTACATGAGGGGTTACTAATTTCCCACCATTAGCAATAGCAGCATTTAGTTGAACCAACTTCAAAGGTGTTAAAGAAAAACCTTGGCCAAAAGAAGCAGTAGCCGCTTCAATATCTCGCTCAATAAATACCCATTTGCTTTTGAGATGACCTGAAGCTTCAGATGGTAAATCTACTCCGATTTTTTCTCCTAATCCTAAATCTTTTAATTTGTAATAATAATCCAGCTTATCAATGCGGTTGATGATGTCAATCATGGCAATATTGCTAGATTTCTGTAATACTTCAGCAATACTAATCCAACCATTAGCTTTATGATTAGCATTATTAATATACCAACCATTAATTTTCATTTTGCCAGTATCATTAATATAAGTATTAGGTGTAATCACCTTTGCATCCAGAGCCAACGCCACATTAATACTTTTAAATGTAGAACCCGGTTCATAAGCATCTGTAACTACCCAGTTTTTCAGATATTCGGCATCATACTCCCAATATTTATTAGGATCATAACTTGGCTCATTAACTAAGGTTAACAAAGAACCATCTGAAACATCCATAACAATAACTGTACCTTTTTTAGCACGATATCGAGTCATTTGCTTCTTTAAAGCCTTTCGTGCTGCTCTTTGGAGACGAAGATCTATTGTTAGTTTTAACTGATTTCTATCAGAGTTAAATAAACCTGTTGGGAGGTCTGATGGTTGAATATGTCCTTTACCTGTTCTTTCAACTCTATGGGTTAATTGATCTTTTTTCAAGTCTTCTTGAGGATTAAATTCAGAATTTAACAGACTTTTTTTGATTAATGTTGGTAATTCTAATTGTTTTTGATAAGTATATTCTACTCCTGCTTGACCTTTTGCTTTAATGGTTTCTTCATTGACATTACGAAAATTCACGAATCCAACTACTTCTGATACCAGATTACCGTAAGGATATTTCCGAGAATAAGTTTCTCTTATGTCTAGACCATCTAATCTTAAGCTGATAATTTTTTTTGCAGCATCTTCTGTTAAATTAGAAATTAAACGAATACCACTTTTTTGATTAAATTTTTTCAGTAATTCTTGTTCTGTAGTTTCTAAAATAGGAGCAATTATGGCAGCAGTTGCTTCTTTTGATTGTTTAAATTGATTAGGATGAATATAAAGAATATATACTAATTTATCAGTAGCTAAGATATTATTATGACGATCGATAATTGAACGTCTTGGAGTATAAGGTTTAAGCTCAACAGTTTGTCGATTATACGCTCTTTGTTGGAGAATTTCGCGATCAAGGACTTGTAATTGATATAATCTCAATCCTAAACCAAAAATCCCTAGATTTATTGCTAACCATACCATTAATAATCTTACTTTTGGTAATTGGGTAAATTTTATGTTTTTATTAGTAGAATTCTGTTTATTTATTTTCGTAGTTTGAATTTCTCTACTATGAAAAGATGTTTTTGGTTTGCTGATGGTTTTGCTTGATTCATTAGTAGTATTATTTAGCATTTTGGATCAATTTTGTAGTGAATAATCTTGATAATATAAAATTTTAAAATCGATTTCCTGGTAGTAAATAATTAAAGTTGACATTGGAAATCATTGATAAATTGGCATCATAAATTACCCTGATTTTAAATTATTAAATTTTTAATTGTTAACTACCAAGGAATTCTTTATTATCGTTATAATCTTTCAATTTAAACTTAATATCCTAAAGTCTTAGGTGATTTTATTTCTAAAACTTTTTCTAAAACTGTATCTTCTTCAATAGGATTAGATTCAATTTTTGATGGTGAATTTGTTGGTATTTCAAGCCAAATAGGTAAATGTTTACTAGGATTAGGATGTATTAAACCGCTGTCTTTTTCTTCTGCTTCTTGAGCAAAGTTATGCTTGAGAATTTCATTTTTAGAAATTAGTTCTCGTTCTTGACTTTCTAATTTTTTTAGTTTACTGTATTCTCTTGTCCACAATTTAGGAGTATAAACTACTAAACTATATAAACTTAAACTACCAATAATTAAGGCAAAGGTAAAAATTGAAGAGCTATAATTTAAAATTAGTAGAAATTTTAACCAAATTGGTTTGTTTCTATAAGTTTGAGGTAATTGTTTTACTTTAGCTCGAGAACTAAACTTAGATTTTTTTCTGAGAGTTTTATTTTGATTTTTTTGTCTTGGTAAAACAGCAACAGATGGATTAGAATTGTCGGAATTATTAGGAATAAACGAGGGTTGTACAGCAGCCATAACTATTTATAAAAAGACTATTTCAATATTTTAGGAAAATTATATCTTTATTTTGTCAAAATGTTTCAAGAGTTGAAATTTTTTTTTCTAAAAAACATAAAATTGATAGTAATGGCAAATTAATCAAATTAATATTGAAAAATCTTAATTATTAAGACTATTTTAGTATCAATATATTCTTGCACATTACTATCCTAAATTAATTAGTTAATTAATAAGTTAGTCATCCCAATTTACTAAAATAGTGATAGAGTTGACCTGGAATTTTTGTTTCCAGTTGTTGTTTTCCTAATCTATCTCTCTCAACTTTAAAGAAAATTGATCTTAGAATTGATATTAACTAGTTAGTTAATTCTCTATTGCTAACAATTGATTCATCGATAGATAATTGATTAGTATATTGAGAAATTAATTTTGAGATTTCAGGATTATAAATTCGTAAATAATTCCAGTAATTACTAAAAACAGCTTCAACATAACCTTTCGTTTCAGGAAAAGGAATCTTTTCTACAAATAAATCAGGATCATTTGTATTATATCTCCTTACCCATTTAGATACATTGCCGGGTCCTGCATTATAACTAGCTACAGCCAAGAGCGAATTATTATTATATATATCATGAGTATGATCTAAATACCAAGTTCCTAGATTAATATTATCATTAGGATTAGTCAAAGAATAGTCATTTAATTGAAGTTGTTGAGCAACCCAGCTACCAGTTGCAGGCATTAATTGCATTAAACCAGTGGCACCAACAGGAGATTGGATTTGAGGTTCAAAACTAGATTCCTGGCGAATCAGAGAAATGACTAATAGAGGATTGAGATTCCTTTCTTGGGACCAACTAAAAATAGGATTGTTGTAAGGAAAAGGAAATAAAGTCTGCCAATAAAGAGAAGTTTCTCTTAAATTTTGCCAACTAGCTATTTCTTCTGGGCTTTCGCGAAGTTGTAAACTCCAAATATGATTAATTGCTTTACGATGCTTTCCTTGTTTGAGTAAGAGTAAGGCTTCTGTAAATTGTTCTTCTACAGTTAATTCTTGACGATTACCAATTTCTGCTTGGAATAAAGTAATTGCTTCTCGATCTAAACCTAATAAGTATAATTCTTTAAAACTTTCAGAACCAGCAGGTGGTATAGATCTTACTTCAGGCTTAATCACTTCAGGGTCTAATTTTCTCACATTTTTAAAATTCCCTACATCCCAACCTAACAATACTGCTGAACGCCAAGCATAATATGATTGGAAATGATTAGTGATAGTGTATTGAAATGCCGCTCTTGCATCTTCTTGGCGACCTAATTGTGAAGCCCATTTTCCTACCCAAAAACCAGCTTTAGCCGCAAAAGAACTATCGGTATTATTGGTGGTAATTGGTTGTGCCCATTCCCATGCTTTTAATAAATTTCCAGATTTGGCATACTTGGAGGCTACCTCCCAACGATATTCTGCCGCTGCTTCGGATTGGGGATATTCATCTAGTAATTTTTGTCTGGCTTGATTGGCAAATTTTTTATTGATACGATCGAGAATTTTGGCTTGTTGTAATAAAGCTGCTGGTGCCCTGTTAGGAAATTTTTCGATGATAATATCCAGATAATCTAAGGCTTCTCCACCTCTAGTAATACTGGCTAAACGAATTAACCCTAGAGATGTTTCTTGGGCATCAGGAAATTGTCTTACTAGCTTTTGATATGCTCTTTTGGCTTCTCCTGTATTGCCGTTAATATGTAATCCTCTCCCTGCACGATATAAATTATTGGGATTAGGAGTTGCTTTACTATAGGCATCTGCTGCTTTACGGTATTCTCCATCTTGCCAATATCCATCGGCTATGGCTTGCCAGTCATCTTCGGTTAATTTACTGGGAAATTCTAAGACTAGACGATCTCTGATTTTATCTGTTAAATAAGTACGTTCATATCTTGCTAAGAGTAACAGTAAATCTAAATTATCGGGGTTGTTTTCAAGGCGTTTGCGAATAATACTATGAGTTAAAGGATGATTGGGAAATTCAGCAATGGCTTGATCCCAATATTGGCTGTCATAGTTACCTAGTTTATATAAAGCTGCGGCTGCTACTGGAGAATTGGGATAGGTTTTGATTAATTCTTTCCAAGTTTTGGTGGCTTTAGTTACATCATTGGTTAATTCGTAAGCTCTCGCTCTTTTGAGTAAAATATGAGGTGCTAATTCTGGGTAATCTTTTTCTAACCCTTTTAGGGTTAATATGGCTTTTCCTCCTTCATATTGGGAGATTAAGTCTGATGCTAATAAATAACGGGCACGATTGCGATCGCGGGATCTAGTTTCAGCATTGGCAAAGTTTTCTAGGCTTGTTAACCTTGCCTCTGGTTTTAGAGATGCTAATGGTAGTACTAATGAAGGCCCTGTGTTTTCTTCTATTTCTACTTTTTCTGCGGCAAAATCAAAACTTATTTGATCTTTGAACTTAACGAATACTTTAGGAACAAGCCATGTTAAACCTGCTATAGTTAAAAGTAGAAAGATGTATTTTCGCCCCTGGTTAGACTTCTTCTTTTTCTTGATTTCACGAGATTTTTTGTGATTTGTCTTCATTAGCTAATCTTGTATAATTTAATACCTAACTATTATATTGAACTATCTTTAACTAGATGCTTGAGGAACAATTTCTAGTATGTCTACGTCAGATAGTTTATAAGAAACAAAATAAATTATAGGGAACTTGTTCAATATGTTTAAACTCAACTCCTCAAGGTTGACTATTGCAAAACTTGTTGCTTTGGTTACTATTTCTAGTATTGTTTCACCTTTGATTCCATTGTATTCGGTAAAGGCACAAGTTTTTTCTAATCCAATATCGTCAACCAAAGATTTTAATCGAGATTCTAATAGAGATTTTAACAGAAATTCTAACAGAGATTTTAACAGAGATTCTAACCGAAATTTTAATCGAGATTTTGATGTTTCAAGAATTCCTAATGGCACTATAATACCTGTTCGTCATGATGAGGCTGAAAAAATCTTGGTGACTAAAGATGAAACTATTCCTTTGACTCTTAGAGTGACTCGAAATATTCGCGATGGCCGTGGTAATGTTTTAATTCCTTCTGGTAGTCAAGTTGTTGGTCAAATTGAACCTGTTTCTTCAAGAGATGGTTCTCGTTTTGTTGCTGATTATGTGTTGATCAATGGGCGTGATATTCCTCTTGATGCTACTTCTAATGTGGTTACTAGAACGGAAGTTATCCGTGAAGGTGCTAGTGGTGGGGATATTTTAGAAGGTGCAATCATTGGTGCAGCTGCTGCTACTGTTATTTCTGCTGTGATTGGTGATGGTATTCCCCTTGAAGGAGTTTTGGGTGGTGCTGGTTTGGGTGCTTTGGCTGGTTTTTTATTGGGTGATGAAGAGCGTGAGTTGATTTCTATTGATCCTAATTTTGATCTGGATTTGACTGTTCGATCGAGAGGTTCTTCTAATGGTTTTGATTCTCCTAATCGTTCTAATCCTTCTAATCGACGTAGAATCAATGTTTGGTAATGAAATAATTGCCTTGTAATACTTTAAGTAATAAGTTTATTTATTAATTTTTATCTACTGATCATTACTTATTTTTATCTTTTATATATTACTTATTACTTATATCAATTTTCTAAAATAACTATAGGGTTTAGACATGAGGATATAGATTGAATATTGTACCCATTAGTTATTCTCTTCAATCTCCCCATCTCCCCATCTCCCATTCTCTTGATCTTCTAACTTAATGTTTATCATAATTAAGCTGCTGGTTTGATTCTTTGAGATAGTAATTCGATCATTTGCGATCGAGTTAAAATTTTCCCTTGATTTCCTGAATTAAACCATTGAATTCCACGGAGATCACATTCTTTTCTTAATTGACTAGAACTCATTTTTCTCCATTTTTTGGTTTCATCAACATTGGAACTATTTTGTAATAATTCTGATACAGCAATAGCGATTTGTTCCCATGATTCTCTGTAACGCAAATCTGGGAGTAATTCTTGATTAATAGGATCTATTTCTCTTAATTGTTTTAAATCTTCTATATTTTTTTTCAGCCAATTCCTTAACTCTTTACTCCCAAATACTCCTGTTATTCTATAAACTAAGTTTTTTAATTTGGTTAATTTTAAGTTTGTTACTTGTGAATTAGTCATGGTTTAGATTCTCCTTTTATTATTACTAATTATTTTGAAAATAAATTTATATAGGGATGAATATCTTAGCAATTAATTATGGTTTTTTGTATTTGATCTCTAGGTGAAAGAGTTAAAATTATTCTTTAATCTATGACAAAATCTTAAAACTTGATTTGCCTTGATTTTGACTTCTGTATTTTTTATCCGTTCTCAATTTGTCAAATATGCAGTTTAATATCAATTTTCCAAAAGTACGATAGACTTAGATGGCTAGAAGACAAGGAGGATAAGGGGACAAAGAGAACAATGGAGATATGATTTAGGTTGAGGATTAACTAAATTTTGATACTTTTAACTCTATCATTATTTTAGAAATTAGTATAAGGCAATTTTTTGAAAATAGTAGTAGAGTTCATTTTTTTCTGTGATCTGTTTAAGGAATTTTCTAAGTCAAGTAAATTAAGAAAATCATCACTTCTAAGCAGTATAATTATCCTGAAATCTCCCTCATTGTTCTCTTCTAATCTTTATTGAAAAAATTCAATAACTAATCTCCAACTTGATATAATGACTAAGTTGTTAACTAAGTAGGATTGGGCTAGTGCCCAGACTAAAGAAGATCATGAAATATAACAAACTTGGAGAGAGTGATTTATCAGTCTCAGAAATATGCCTAGGAACCATGACTTTCGGGCAGCAAAATTCTGTAGAAGATGCTAAATCTCAGTTAGATTATGCTGTTTCTTGTGGTGTAAACTTTTTTGACACAGCAGAAGTTTATCCAGTGCCTCTTGGAAAGGAAACTTACGGAAAAACTGAAGAATATATTGGTCACTGGTTGGTTAAGCAACAACGAGATAAAATTATTCTTGCGACAAAAGTGGCAGGGCCTACTCCAAGATTTCCTTGGCTTAGGGGAGGCAAAAATAAAATCGATGCTTCTAATGTTAAGGAGGCTATTGATAACAGCCTCAAACGTTTGCAAACTGACTATATCGATTTATATCAAATTCATTGGCCCGATCGTTATGTGCCTTTATTTGGTGCGCCGGATTACGATCCTTCACAGGAAAGGGATACTGTGCCTATTGCTGAACAATTAGAAGTATTTGCAGATTTAATTAAAGCGGGTAAAATCCGTTATTTAGGTTTGAGTAATGAAACTCCTTGGGGTGTTTGTGAGTTTTCTCATGCTGCTAAAGAATTAAATTTACCTAAAGTTGTTTCTATTCAAAATGCTTTTAGTTTAACTAATAGAATATTTCATATTAATTTAGCAGAAACTTGTCATTTTCATAATGTAGGGTTATTAGTTTATAGTCCTTTAGCTTTTGGTTTTTTAACTGGTAAATATCTTAATGGTATTCCAGAAAATTCTCGTATTGCTTTATTTAAAGGTTTTGGTTCTCGTTATGAAAAAACTAATCTGAATAATGCTATCCGAGCTTATGTGGAAATTGCTCATAAATATTCCTTGACTCCTGCGCAAATGGCTTTGGCTTTTGTGAGATCTCAATGGTTTGTTACTAGTACAATTATTGGTGCTACTACTATAGAACAATTGAAGGAAAATATTGATAGTGTAAAAGTTGAACTGAATGATGAAATTATAGCAGAAATTAATGAAATCCATACTCAGTATCCTAATCCTACACCTTAATTAAAGACTAATTAATGAGTATTTTGTTTTTCTCAATAAAGCTAATAAGATATTTTTCCTCAAAATAGAATAAAAATAATTTACACAACTATTATTCTAAGTTTGTTTTAAACTTTTTTGGGAGTGATTTATGATTTAGAATTCATAATTTTGTATAATCTTATGGTTTGTGATAGTAAAAGTTAATTATTAATTATCCATTGCTATGGCTTGTTTTAACCAACCATCAAATTTTTCTTGGTTTTTTTCAACCCATTCCTCAGCATGACGGCGGATATCTGCTGGGGTATTTTCACCATCATAAACTAATTTTTGTTGAATATTGATATCTTCTATAGGAATTGAAATCACTTCAAATAGTCGTTTTGCTGCAGGATTATCTTCCAAAAATTCATTATTAGCTAATATTTTGACATTATCTATTGCAAAACCTAAATTTTTTCCATCTATTAATGTTTCTCTTTCACTAATTTTTCCGTGTTTTTCTGGTAAAGATGTGAATGGTACTTCTAACCAATTGGTATTTTCTCCAGGTTTTAAGATAACGGATAACCAATATGGTGTATAAGCATAATATAAAACTGGCTTCCCTTGTTGGTAACGAGTTATCATATTTGTTATTAAAAGATCGTAATTTCCTTGATCATGTTCTACTGTATTTCGCAATTGATAGGAATCTAAGTGATGTTCGATTACTAATTCACAACCCCAACCAGGATTACAGCCAGTAAGGTTGGCTTTTCCATCGTCATCTGAATCAAATAATTTGGCAATTTTTGGATCTTTAAGTTGATCTATATTCGTAATATTGTATTTTTCAGCTGTTTTTCGATCTATTTGATACCCTTGTAAAGCTTCCATAACAATAAATCCAAGTCGCTGCATTTTAGCCTCACCACCGCTTTGAATAAAAAATTGATTTTGAAGTTTTTCCCAATGGGCACCATAAAAATCTAACTGTCTATTGGCAACGGAAAGATGGGCGATTGGAATATTAAGTTGTTTGATTGGTTCAGTTTTATAACCGAGTTTTTCTAAACCAATATTGACAATTTCTGTTGTAAAAAGTCCATATGTGGAAATACTAGTTCCTGCTTTTACTTCTATTCCTTTGCCCGGCATTTGGGAATCTGTTGGAGTTATTGTTGTTGAGGAATTTTGTCCACATGCAATGGTAATTGTCAACAAAAACGTTCCGATTATTCCTGATAAAAGTTGTTTATTTTTGAGTTTCATTGATTTTATTTATTATAATAAAAAAGTTGATGGCGATCTTAATAATTAATAATTACGACTATCCATGGCAATCATAATTATTCTATACCATATCTAGCATATTTTAGTCTTTGTTGAATTTTATTTCGTCAATTTCTGAATAGATCATTTTTTGATATTTTTATAATCAATTTCTATCTGAAAAAAAATCTAATACTGGATTAATTTATTATCAATAATACTACTTTAGTAAATTTTCTCAATGATTAATAATTTATTTCTAATTAAGATAAATTAACTATAAAAAATAAAATATATTTTCTTGTAATTCTCTATAAAAAAGCTTAGTGAATTTCCTTTTTTCATCAGGAGTTAATGTATTTTTTCAAAAATTATATTAAAGATTATATTATGCCAAATTCTGTTTTTAAAGTTGATTTATGGAAAATCTTTGTATTTTATATTAATTTTCAAAAATAATGATAGAGTTTAGAGATTACGGTATAAATTAAATTATCCATCCATTAGTTATTCTTTTCCATCTCCCCATCTTCTCCATTATCCCAACTCAATATCTACTATTTTTAAAGAAAAATCATATTAGTAGATATTAGAGAATAGTATTTTCAAACTAACTTTGTTCTACAATGATATAGTAAAGTTGAATTAATTAATTAAAAATGATACAGATATTAATTGCTTTATTTAGCGGTATATTAATGGGATTAACACCGGCACCTATTAATGCTTGGTATTTAGCTTGGATTGCTATTATTCCTCTTTGGATTTTAACTGATAAATCTTCTTTTTTGAAAACTATTTTGCTGGGTTTAGCATGGGGATTTGGTTATCATGGTTTGGCTTTATTTTGGATAACTGGTATTCATCCTATGACTTGGATGGGGGTGCCTTGGTTAGCAAGTTTAGCTATTGCTTTTTTCTGCTGGATTTTTATTAGTATTTGGGGGGCAATATTAGTTACCATATGGGTTGTAGGAAAAAATTTATTTAGTTTTGATACTAAAAATAAGTTAATAAATGCTTTTTTTAGGGTAATTATTGGAGTAAGTTTTTGGTGTGGTTTAGAATTTTTATGGAGTCAAACTGATTTATGGTGGAGTGGTTTAGCTTATACCCAAAGTCCAAATAATTTAGCAATTTTGCAATTAAGTAAATTTTCAGGCCCATCAACCATAGCTGCTTCAATTGTAATGATAAATGGTTTATTTGCTGAGGCTATTTTGGCTTTAATTAATGTTAGGAGAAAATCTTTTTATTTCTTGATGAGTTTAGGAATTTTGTCTTTTACTAGCCTATATATTCTAGGGAGTTATTTTTATCATCTTCCAATAGAAACTCCTCAAAAAAATGCCATTAAAGTTGGTATTATTCAGGGGAATATTCCTAATGAAATTAAATTGTATTATTCAGGTTGGTTAAAAGCCATTGAGGGTTATACTACTGGTTATCAAGCTTTGGCTACAGAAGAAAATATTGATGTGATTCTTACTCCTGAAACTGCTTTACCTTTCTTTTACAATAAAATTGTTAGTAATAGTTCTTTTTATCAAGCTATTTTAGAAGAAAAAATCCCTGTTTTCCTTGGTGCTTATGGAAATAAAGGAAAAGATTTAACTAATAGTTTATTTACTATTACAGACAATGGTGAAATATTTAGTCAATATGATAAAATTAAACTTGTGCCTTTAGGAGAATATATTCCTTTTTACTCTTTTTTAGGAAAATTTATCGATCGTCTTTCGCCGTTAGATGCAAATTTAGCCAAAGGCAAACAAGGGCAAATTTTTGATACACCTTTTGGCAAAGCAATTGTGGGTATTTGTTATGAATCTGCTTTTTCCCAGCATTTTTGGCGACAAGCAAGGGAAGGGGGAGAGTTTATCATAACGTCTTCTAATAATGCTCATTATAGCACTGCTATGCCAGCTCAACATCATGCCCAGGATGTAATGCGCGCCATTGAAACCAATCGTTGGGCGGCAAGGGCGACTAATACTGGTTATTCTGCCATTGTCAATCCTCGTGGAGATACTTTATGGAAGTCTGGGATTAATAGTTATGAGATTTATGCTAATTATATTTATCGACTACAAACTCAAACTTTATATGTTAAGTTGGGTGATTGGTTAACATTTGTATTATTGTTGGGAAGTGGTTTTTTAATTATCATTGGGAGAAAAAATTTATATAAAAAAAATAATAATTAATAATTATTAACTATTAAGTAGCTAGGCAGAATTAAATAGAAAACGTTGGATTTGATATTCTCCTATTTCTGCCTGAATTTTTATCCCTTGTAATTACAGCAAAAGCTTATATCGTTTTTTGCATAATAGTGATAGACATTGAGAGGAGAATAGGTGAATGGGAGAAGAAATTTTAGTTTATTATACTAGATTTGGGGTTTTTTAACTCTATTATTATTTTAGAAAATTGATATTACTCTTGTATTTATTAAATGAAGCCATTCACTTTCAATTTTATTCATTTCAGATTAACATTTGAATAATTAAAGTAAAAATAATTATTAACTTATGAAAAACTTTTAATAGGAATTTTTAGTAATATTTTGGCTTAAATTTTGCTTCAATCTCAGTCTTATAAACTATATCCCAATGAGATAAGATTATTTTTTGCTTCTTCATTTTCCTTCCAAACAGCAATATCTGCTTTTGTTAAAGATGTTTTCCAATTGCCAATTATACCTTTATTAATAAGCTTTCCTTTTCCTTTTTCTTTGATGTTATTAATGTTTAATGCTTCAACTATGGATTTGATTGTAAATTCATCAAAACTAAGTCCAATAAAATCAAATACTTTGCCAAGTTCATTTTGAGTATCATTACGCAAATCCTCGTATCTGATGCGATAAATTCGATCTTTCAATGAAGGATTTTTATAGCATTTATTTCCAAGTGCGATACATTTATTCCAAATTTTAGTTATTTGAAGCGTACTTTTACGTGCCCAACGTTCTTTTAACGCAAAAGCTTGCCATGAAGCACAAACATCACGGCCATCTCTGACGATTTCAATAGCTTTAGCTTCAGGATACAATTCTAGAATAATATCTACATATTTAATATGGAAGGGTGTTTTTTCTAAAAAATAATTACTATAATCACCACCTTGTTTTTCAAAATAAAGAGTAAAGATTCTATCTATAAGTAATTTTGCTTTAGTCAGATTATCATAGGGTTCCTTTCTAACTGATTTTATTAATTCTTCTAATTCATTCTTTTCAATTAAACAAGATAATCCAAGTTTTGATTTTCTTTTCCATAACTGATGTGCTCTAATAATTCCTTTCCATAAATCATCTTCAGTGATTCCAGTAAAAATTGGTATTAAGCCATAATATTTAATAATCCATTCCCATCTTTTCAAGCGTTTATTGAGTTTCATTTTCTGTAAATAAGAGAAAGGTTCGTATATTAGGCTATAAGTATGTGACTCTTCTTGAGAACTAATAGTAAGGGGGTGTTTTTCTAGCATTTTAGTGAGCCAAGTTGTACCCGATCGAGGACAACCCACCACAAAAATTTTCTTGAAATCAGAAACTTCTAACATAAGACATTATAATATCATTTTTTTTAATTTTGATAGACATGGAGATTAAAGACAGTGAAGGAGGTGGAAGAGAATATCGTTTTTCTTTAATAGTGATATACATCTTCGTGGAGAATGGGAGAATGGGGGAATAAATTTTGGTTAATTATCCTAGATTTGAGATTTTTTAATTATATCATTATTTTAGAAAATTGAGATAATAAATTTAAGAAGATTATTTTAGAATTAACTTCTTTTGCTCTATTCCTTACCTTGTGCGAAAATTGGTATAATATTATTTTTACAAAAGGTTGAGAAAGATCTAGGTTGTATAGAATTCAAAAACTTTATTAAATCAAAAAGAAAGAAGTCTTCCACAACTTTAGAAAATTGATATAAGTAGTTTTATCAAAAATAAGTGACAGAAGTAAAAGCAAATTTAGATATTTTTAAAGTTAAAAATTTATTTATCGATATATAAATTTGACTTATTGCAATCTTAATTTTATTAATTGACAAAATTTATCCTGGTAATAAAGGTAAAAATAAAGTGACAAAATAATAAACTAAAGGTGCAGTAAAAACATAACTATCCGTTCGATCGAGAATTCCACCATGCCCTGGAATAAGTTTTCCAGAATCTTTCACACCAGCATCCCTTTTTATCAAAGACTCAGTTAAATCTCCCAATAAACTAACAATTCCAATAAGTAATCCTAATATCATACCAGCGATAGGCCAACTTGGCCAATGTAAATAAGAAGCCCCCAATTCAGCTATAATTACGCTACCAATCAAACCAAAAATAGCACCTTCGACAGTTTTTTTCGGGCTAATTTGGGATAATTTAGTGCGCCCAAAATATTTACCCATAATATAAGCGCCTATATCTGCCGCCCAAATGCAAGCCATTGCTAAAAAAGTCACCTTCAAAGCATCTGGAAAATTATTAGGATTAGCCCAAGATTGAGGCCAATAACCATTAAATGGTAAAGTATTACCAATATTTTGGGAAGTAGTATCTAAAGCTACTCTTAATTTAATCCAGTAGCTAGGTAAATAACCAATATAAAATAAGCCTAAAATTGAAGTTGAGATATCAGCAATGGTTGCTAATTTTGGCTGAAACAGTAGATAAAAACAGATAAAAGCACCTGCCAAACAAAAAACAGCATCAGTTAAAGAAGGAATAAATGCCGCACTAAGTAACAATAATTGAGAAACAAAGAGGGTGGTTTTTGCCGCTGGGGCGATTCCTTTTGCCCTAACTAAGTTAAAATACTCTAATTGTCCTAAAAAAACAATTACTTGAAAACATAAAGTGAAATACCATCCCCCTAAAATAATCATGCCTAAAGCTAAGGCGATGGCTACTATTGCGCTACCGATACGCGCCCAGGGCATGGCATTGCCTTTTTGAGTTAATATTGATTCTTGCATAGCTTTATTTTAAATTTAAGAAATAGTTATGATTAGATTAATTGTAGCATTTACATTAAGACAAACTACCGTAATAGATGTGATAATTGACAATTGATGATTTAGAAAATTTGACTTCAAAAAACTTACCTGAAGGGGGTAATATCATTTTATCCATTAGTATGACATCGTTGGTGATGGAGAGACAAAGAAGACAAGGGAGACAAGGGAGATAGGTTTTACGTTGAGAGTCAGTAGGTTTTCGATAGCTTTAACTCTATCACAGTTTTAGAAAATTGATATAAACCCTTTGATTTGCCTTTGTATTTGTGCAAATTGTAAATTAACTTGTTTTTGTGTAAAGAATATTTTCTTTGTTGGCTTGATACTAGAATTTCTCCCCACTAAGAATAAAAATTGGATCCACTGCAGCAAAGGTTTGATTTATGCCTCTGGTTTCTAAACGATTGGTAGCAGATTGAACTACTTCGATATTACGAGCTTGTAATTCTGCTAATCCTTCAGAAATAGTGTAAAGATTTTGTAAAGAGCTTGCAGTTGCAACAATTCTTCCATCATGATTAAGATATTGCCAAACTTCTTTCAAAATTTCTTTAATAGGCCTTCCTCCTTCAAGACAGATTCTATGAGGTAATTCTTGAATTTCTTTAAGGCATTCTGGTGCTTTGCCTAGTTTGATTTCTACATTATTGACACCAAATTTTTGACAGTTACGCAGAATTAAATTTGCCACATCCTCATCTCTTTCGATGGCAATAATTTTACTATTAGGGCAGAGTAATCCTATTTCTACTGGTATTGTACCAGTGCCTGCGCCGATATCCCATAATACTGAGTTTTCTGGAAATTTTAAAGCAGAAATCAATAGAAGTCTTACTTCTCTTTTGCTAAGGGGAATACCAGGAAGGGTTTCAAATAAATTATCTGGGATACCAGGGGTTTTATAAGGCCAAAGCATATATTTATATATTAAATGATTATTTTTAAAGTTTGAAGGGTTGAATCGCTACAACCTGTAATTATTCCCCCTTTGAGAAGGGTTTGTTGGAGATAGTCGATAGCTTCAGTAGAAATGGTTTCTCCCAGCATCAACACAGGTATACCTGGTGGATAAGGGCAAATAGTCTCTGCACTTATTTTACCCTTTGCTATGGCAATTGATACATTTTTTGACGGGGCAAAATATGCTTCCCTGGGGGATAGGGAAATCTTGCTTGGCGGTAATTTCAGAGGAGATGATACTGATAATGATTTGATGGTGGAATGGGTTTGATAATGCTCTTTTGCTAGGGTATTTAGGGCAATTATGAGTTTTTCTATATCTGTTTTGGTGTTGCCAATGGATATGATAAAGCTGAGGTTTTGCTGCAAGGGTAATTCTGCCGTTACTCCTAGTTGTTGGTGTAGGATTTCGTCGGCGAGAAAACCATCGATACCTAGTTTATTCAGGTTGATAGTTAACCTTGTACGATCGAGTTTATGCTTTGGAAGTTGGAGATTATCTAATTCAATGGTATCGATTTGGGGAATAGAAGAGATTCCTTCTCTGGCATCAGATGCTAATTGTAAGGTGTGGGTTAATAATTCTTGCCCTTGGGTTGCCATTTGTTGTCTGGCGGCATCTAACGAGGCTAGGAGTAAATAATTTGGGCTGGTAGATTGGACTAATTGTATTGCTCGATCGATCCTTTGAGGTGAGATTCTCTTTCCTTGTAGGTGAAGCATGGAAGCTTGAGTAATGGCACCTAATACTTTGTGGGTGGATTGTATAGTTAAATCTGCATCTGCTGCTAAGGCGGCTTTTGGTAAGTCTGGATGAAAGTGGAAATGCCCTCCATGTGCTTCGTCTACTAAGAGAGGAATATTGTATTGATGGGTAATGTTTGCTATGGCTTGAATATCTCCACATATGCCTTGATAGGTTGGGTAGACTATCATCACGGCTTTGGTATCTGGATGGTTTTTTAAGGTTTTTTCTAGGGTTTCTGGGGTAATGCTGCCTACTATATCCAACTCTTGGTTATATTCGGGGTTGATAAATATGGGTATGGCTCCTGATAAGATCAATCCTGATATGGCGGAGATATGTATATTTCTAGGGAGAATAATTTTTTCTCCGGGGTTACAAGTGGCTAGAATGGCGGCAATTATTCCACAAGTTGAGCCATTGACTAAAAACCATGTTTTTTCTGCGCCAAATGCTAGAGATGCTAGTTGTTGGGCTTGTTGAATTATTCCTGTTGGTGCATATAGATTATCTAATTCTGGTAATTCTGGTAAGTCGGCTTTGAATACTGATTTTCCTAAGAAGTTTTCTAATATTTGAGATATTCCTTGCCCTTTTTTATGCCCTGGTGTGTAAAAGGGTGCATTCTTATTTATGGCACTTTTTTTTAAGGCTTCTACTATTGGTGTCTGTTTTTGAGATGGATAATTCATTTTTAAGTAAAAAGTAAATAATGAAAAAGATCGATGCAATCAGCAAGAAGATCTATGTAATATCAAATTTGCTCAGCTATATTCTCTTTTTTGTCCTCTTTATAGATAATTATTACTCGATCAATTTAACTTAATTTTAACTATTATCTTGATTTTTATTCCTCCATATTCTCCATATAAAAGATTTCAAGAGGTTATTAATTAACTTTTGCTAATATTTTTTTTGGCTATGGAATATTAAGTAATCGATATTTTTTAATATAAATTAAGCTAAAGTTTTGACTTTTCTAAATAGAAATTTAGAATATAAACAATCAATACTTTCTTAAAGGTATAGAAAACATAGATAAACTATTAAAATTTAGTGTAAATCTGATATTGATATAAATATTATAAATATTTTTCAAAATTATCCTACTTCCAACCTAGATATCTCAATCAAGATTTTCGAGATAATAAGATATAATTTGGATAAAAATTGATTGGAATGTAGATTTTGAATCTTCCATCATGCTTTCTTTAATAAAAGTAATTTAATATTAGTATCTTTTTTCTTATTTGTTTTATAACCTAAAAATAGCAAATCAAGAAAATTTTCCCAGTACATAATATTACTAATTTGTCAATACTACTTAATGTTTATTTATTGTTTGTTACTAACTGTTACCTAAATTGGTGACGCATTGCATTGAAATTTGCTATCTTTTGACAGGTTTGATTCTCTATAAACTCTATAAATAGAGAGTTGTAGCTTACAATGTTAATTTTTAGTCGTGACAAGCCTGAGATGTTTACTCTTAAATATATATCATAAAGGTTGAAATAAAGCAAGCTCGTTACTTAATGATAATTATTTTCATAGTTAACTTTTGTTAAGTTAAGAGTTTGATTTTAATTTTAAAAGAGAAAAGCTATTAAACATTAGTTTTACTTATTTTACTAGACTTTATCCAAGTTTTGTGCTGAAAAAATCTACTAAATTGACATTATTAGAGAAATGCAAAGAATCTGGTGAAAGCCCAGATATTTGTATGGATAGTTTTTAAATACACAACTAAAGATAGATCAAAATTGATATTTGAAATGTTCTATTACCCATTCAAATCTACTTCCAATCAGTTTTTTAGTTTGTTCATCATAGTAATCTTGATAATGTGAATGCTTGCTTTTGTTAAGATGATCTAAATTTGTATTTTTTAAATCTAGAATTTTACATATATTTTCCCAATCTGTTTCTAAATTTTCAAATTTACCCACATATTTAACAATAACTTGACCTTCTCCATCGGTAATCCAATCCATTATATTACCATACTCATCATTAATCATTTCACTGCCGTAGGGAGACTTAATGAAATTAGAAAAACTACCCAAACGACGAATTTCTTCTGCCTGTTGTCGAATATTGTCTTGTGACTTTGTTTTAGCAATTTGAAGCCAATAAAAATAACTTGATACCATCAAATCCCAAGGATTTCTAACAAAAGCAAAAGAAAATAGTTTTTCCCAATTCTTTTCTCCAAGAATTTGTTTATAATCCTTAGCTTTTCCGTGCATTCCAGGGAGTGGAATTCCCTTCAATTTACGTTGTAGATTGAGCCATGAATATTTTCCTACTAAAGGAGTTATTCGATATTGATTGCGATTTAAACCCTTCCTGATGGCAATCCCTGCGGTTTTGGGAATATGAACTACTAAGACAGATTTTTGATGAGCTTCGCTACTAATGTATAATGGCATTTTTTGATTAATTTGAAGAAGGTTTACGTTTTGATTGAATCAGGATGATAACAAAAACTACTATTACAAAATATCCAAATTAACGATTATAAATCCGAGTTAATTGTAAAAGTTTCTCTGCCAATTCTGGAGTCAATAAATCATTGCTTTGATAACGCCAACGCCAATTACCAGGAGTAATACTAGGATCATTCATTCTGCTATTATTATCCAAATCTAGTATATCTTGAAGAGGAAGAATAGCAGTTTCAGCTACAGAATTTAAAGCCAAACGAATCAAATCCCAATTGATAGCTTTAACCTCATCAAAAGAAGAATAACCCAAATATTTAGCAACAAATTCCTTTTGTTTATCATCAGATTTTTCCCACCAACCAATAGTAGTATCGTTATCATGAGTGCCAGTATAAACTAAACAATTGCGAATATAATTATGAGGTAAATAAGGATTATTAGAATCATCCCCAAAAGCAAATTGTAAAATTTTCATTCCCGGAAAATCAAAAGTATTTCTTAACTCTTCAACCGGTGGAGTTATTATCCCTAAATCTTCCGCTAATACAGGTAACTTACCCAATTTTGTTTCCATAGTTTTAAAGAATTCCATCCCCGGTGCCTTAACCCATTTTCCATTAATAGCAGTCTCCTCACCACCAGGTATTTCCCAATAAGCTTCAAAGCCACGAAAATGATCAATTCTAACTAAATCAACATACTCTAAAGTCGCTCGAAAACGCTCAATCCACCATGCAAATTCTGTCTTTTCTAAAACCTCCCAATTGTAAACAGGATTCCCCCAAACTTGCCCAGTTGCACTAAAGAAATCCGGAGGCACCCCTGCTATATATGCTGATTCTAAGGTTTCTGGGTTAAGTTTAAATATGTCTGGATTTCCCCAAACTTCTGCGCTATTATGACAAACATAAATAGAAACATCCCCAATAATTTGGATGTCTTTTTCGTTAGTATATTTTCTTAATTTAGTCCATTGTTGGAAGAATTTATATTGTAAAAATTTATGATAGAGAATACTCTCTTTTAATTCTTCTCTTTGTTTTTGAAGAGCATCTTTTTCTCTTCTAGCCAAAGATTTTTCCCATTGATTCCAAGGCAAGTAATTGTTAGCTTCAAATATTGCCATAAATAAACAATAATCCTCTAACCAATTAGCATATTTCTCAACAAATTCCTCGAATTCTATATTGTTAAGTAAAGACTTTTTAAATTCTTGATATGCTTGTTTTAAATACTTGGTTTTGTAGGGAATAACTTGATCAAAATTAACTCGATTGGGATTAATATTTTCTCCTTGAAGAGGTATTAATTCATCTGGTTTTAATAACCCTTCTTCTGCTAACATTTCCAAACTAATCATCAAAGGATTGCCAGCAAATGCACTAAAATTCATGGTATAAGGAGAATGTTCATAACCTGTAGGCCCTAATGGTAATATTTGCCAGATTTTTTGTCCACTTTTACTTAGAAAATCCACAAATTCATAGGCGGGTTTTCCTAAGTCTCCAATGCCAAAATTACTAGGTAAAGAGGTGGGATGTAATAAGATACCGCTTTTTCTTTGATAAGTCATATTGATTAATATTTGTAGGTCTTAATTTATTAAGGAGTTTACCTTAAAGTGGTGATAGACAATCAATAATTTTGCCAGTTAAAAAGGTTATCCATGGCAAAAAATTTCCATCTAATACTTCTGAAGCATTCCATTAAATTGATACGAGTTTAGGCGATTCTTAAGCTATGGCAATAGTGAATTAATTAACAATGAATATCTATCTTTCCATTACAACAAGATGTTGTCAGCTTGAATTTTTCCATAACTACCATGGTTGTTAATTTTTCTTAGTACATTATCTTGGTAAAGTCAATTAATATAAGTAAAGTCAATTAATATAAGCAAAACTAATTGTGATAGGTTTTTCTTTTAGATTTTTAAATCAATCATGGTAACTTTACAAAACTTTACGAGGAAAATATTGATTGATAAATTAGGGTTTTGGGGAGATTTGACCAATTATGAGCTATACTAAAAAATATATAATCTCAGGCATGGTTTAATTAAAATTTTATCGCAAAAGCTAAAACTAAGTGTTGATAATGGTTTGAGAAAATCATAAAAAGTTTAAGGCAACCAAATTAAATAGTATATCTCACTAATTGAGATGAGGGAAAGATAACAGTTAGTAAAGAAATATAAAATTGTATTGATAAAAAAGAAAAAGTATGTATTTGCCAAAATTCTCCATGAAATCAACCAGAGTAATTAATTTGAAGATATAATATTATATTTGTTTCTAAAAACAATGGAAGTGTATTAATAACCATGCTAAAAGCCGGAATAGTCGGATTACCAAATGTGGGCAAATCTACCTTATTTAACGCCCTAGTTGCTAATGCTAAGGCGGAGGCCGCTAATTTTCCTTTTTGTACTATTGAACCTAATGTAGGTGTAGTATCTGTGCCAGATGAACGTTTGGCTGCCTTGGCAGAAATCTCTAAATCCCAGAAAATTGTGCCTACCCAAATTGAATTTGTGGATATTGCTGGTTTGGTGAAAGGCGCGAGTAAGGGTGAAGGATTGGGAAATAAATTTTTAGCTAATATTCGAGAAGTAGATGCTATCGTTCATGTTATTCGTTGTTTTGATGACGATGATATTATTCACGTTTCTGGATCAGTTGATCCAGTTAGGGATATTGAAGTAATTAATTTAGAATTAATCTTATCTGATTTAGCTCAAATCGAAAAAAGATTAGAAAGAGTTCGTAAAGAAGTTAAAAAAAATAAGGAATACGAACAAGAATTAAAAGTATTGGAAAAATTAAGTAAAAATCTTGATGCAGGTAAATCGGTAAGAGCATTGGATTTAACAGAAGAAGAAGCAGAATCAGTTAAACATTTAGGTTTGTTGAGTGGTAAATTAATGATATATGCCGCTAATGTCTCTGAAGATGATTTAGCTAGTGGGAATGATTGGGTTAAACAAGTGAAACAAGTTGCCTCTGCTGAAAAGGCTAAACTTGTCAAAGTATCGGCCCAAGTGGAATCTGAATTAATCGAATTGCCAGAAGAAGAGAGGGGGGATTTTCTTGAATCTCTTGGGGTAAGTGAAGGAGGTTTGAAATCTCTAATTAAGGCTACCTATGAACTTTTAGGCTTACGTACTTATTTTACCACAGGGGAAACAGAAACTAAAGCCTGGACAATTACCGCAGGAATGAAAGCACCTCAGGCAGCAGGCGTTATTCATACGGATTTTGAAAGGGGTTTTATTCGGGCAGAAACCATCGCTTATCACGATTTAGTCACATCAGGTAGTATGAATGTTGCTAAAGAAAAGGGCTTAATGCGATCGGAAGGTAAAGAATATGTGGTTCAAGAAGGAGATGTTATGTTATTTAGATTCAATGTTTAATAGTTTTAAATGTAGTTTTTTTTATATTGTTATCTAAATTTAACTTCATAGTTAATTCCATAAATCTATTTAAACTATCTTTACAATTAGCAACAAAGAAATTAGATTTTGTGGTATAATAGAAGTAAATTAAACTATCAAAAATCTTTACAAGAGAGGAATAAATTATGGATATTATGAGTTTAATTATGGCATTGGTTGTTACCTCTGTTGGTTTGTTAATCGTATCTAAATTGCCTACTGGAGTGGAAATTGATAGTGTTGGCAAAGCTGTAATTTCTGCCATTATTTTTGGGCTTTTAAATGCAGTAGTTAGGCCTGTTTTTGAAGTTTTAGCTTTACCTTTAACTCTTATTACTTTTGGTTTGTTTTCCCTCATAATTAATGCCGTTATCTTTGGTTTAGCAGCAGCTTTAGTAGAAGGATTTAGATTACGTTGGGGTTTAATAAGTGCCTTTATTGGTTCCTTAGCTTTGAGTTTAGTTAATTCTATTCTTTATAAGATAATTGGTTAATTTTAACCGTTAATTCTCAATAAAATTAACTAGAAGCACTGGTATAGAATCTTAGGGCAAATTTCCAAAAAAAATAGGCAATAAAAAACAATAAAACTGCTAAAAAACCTGCACCAATAATCCAATAAAAATTGCTTCTACCTAAAATAGTTTCTGCGGGTATGGTAGTAAGAAAAGTTACTGGTACAACAAAAGTAAAGAAAAATCTATAAGCAGCAGGATAAGCAACTTTAGGATAACGCCCTGCTTCTAATAAACCTCTTAAAACTTCGGTAATATTAAATACTTTGACAAACCAAATACTCATGGTTCCAAGCATAAACCAAATACTATATAAGATTATTAAACCAAAGATAATTGGCACAATCCCTTGCAGATAATTTGTCCATTTCAAATTTAAATTTATCCCGGCATAAGCAATAATTAAAATCCCAAAAATAATATCTGGAAATCCCCAAGGAGATATAATTCTAGTAGAAACCCAAAATTGACTACTAATAGGTTTAAGTAAGACAAAATCTAAGGTACCGAGTTCAACTTGTTCAACAATTTTGTTAAGATTTGGGATTAAAAATGTAGCTGAAAAACCTTGTAATAAAGTAAACATTCCTAAGATAATTATGGCTTCTAACCAATCCCAACCTTCAAAAGTATAACCAGTACGATAAAATAAAAATAAACTAAAAATACTGCCAATTAAATTAACTAAACTACTAATTGCTGCTATCACAAAATTTAGTCGATATTCTAATTCAGCAGCCATTGCTGTTGTCCAAAATAATTTTAAAACTAATAAATATCTTTTCATGATTTTTAACTATTACTTATTTGATTTTAAATTCTCAATTGAATTTCCAAATTGATTTTCAAGGATTAATTTTAACTTTTAATAGTTATTAATTTCTCTAGAAATAGTTTGACAATAAAAAACTTTTATTTACTTAAAATATCTTCCCACTCTATGATAATATTTTTATTAACACTTTAAATTAAAATACTATACTAAAACTTTTGTTGATTTTTTTGCAATATAGTATACTTAAAAAATAATTCAAGAAACTCTATCGTTATTAATAAAATTGACCACCATTATGATACGATCGTTTTGAAATCTAAAAATAATTAAAAAATAACAAAATGACTTCATGTAGGAATTTATATAGGATGACTGACACCAGAATTAGCTTCTGAAGTTGTCAAAATTCATCAATCGAATCGTAATTCCTATTTTAAATTTCCAGAAAATAGAATATTAGTGATTTAAACCAATTCAAATAGTTATGTACCAAAAGCTTGTCTTCTTAAAAAGAAGATTATAGTAGAAATTGAAGGTAAAAAAATAGAAAAGATCAACCAAATCTTAGAAGTGATTAATAATTCTTCTGTATTCAATCCTTTATCAATTAAAATTTTAGTTCTAATAGGGAACAAATTTGAATCCAATCCCATCTAAACAATCAAAAACCAATCAATAAAATAGAGAGAAATTCCTTATAAATAGTTTGTCTATTAAATCTAGTCAAAATTTTCTCTGTTTTTCTATAAGTAAAAAAAATCTCTATCAAAAAAATAAAGGAGTAAAAACATGAATCGTCGTAAATTTATAACTTGGGTAGGATTAGGAGCGATTGCCAGTAACTTACCAATTGCCATAGCAGCTTCTAGCTTTGATGAATCTCAAACCATTTCACAAAATCCTAACTTTCCTCTAGATAATACCCCTACTCCAGAGGGATTTATACCTATTGGAAGCATTCAACAATTAGATCGAAAAGGACAAATTATTAAAGACTCACATGATGCCATTATATTTCGCAATCCTGAAAACAGTGATATCATAGCTTTTAATTCCATTTGTACCCATGAAGGTTGTTCCGTAGAATGGGATAAAACTGATGGAAATTTAGTTTGTCCCTGTCATAGATCTAAATTTAATTCTGAAGGTCAAGTTTTAAATGGACCGGCTCGTTTTCCATTAGATAAATTAGAAGTAAAGGAAGACAAAGGAATAATTTTCTTAAAAGTTGCTTAAACACTACTTAAAATCAATTAAAATTAGTAAATCTAATCTTAAGATAAACATATAGATTAGATTTTTTTAATTATCTTCTTTCTTATTAAGATTTTGGTAAAATGATTTCATCGAGAAGTGATGCCATGACAGATAATTTCGTTGGTTAATATTTTAATATTATATTTATAATTATATTAAAAAAAATGTACTAGGTCATACTAAATTCAAAAAATCTGTTACATTGGATACTATAAAGTCAATAAAAGAAATTAATTACACTAAAAACCAAACCCTTTGAGGATCAAAACTTCATGGCATTACTAACCTCTAAACAAGTCATTTCTCAACTAGAAATGGGAACATCCTTCTTCCAAGCCAAACTTAATAAAGTTGACCTTCGCAGTGCCTCCCTTGATGGAGGCAATTTTGCTCTTGCTTTTTTACGCAGAGCCAATCTTTCTAAGGCATCCTGCAAACAAACCAACTTTACAGAAGCAAGTCTAATTCATGCTGTCATGTCTGGGATTTCTATGCATGAAGCAATTTTAACTGACGCTAAATTAACAGGAGCAGTCTTAGATAAGTCTTTTCTAGGAGAAATCTTTGCCCCAAAAGCAAACTTTTATCAAGCAATTTTAGATCATGCAGATCTCTCTTTTGCTAACTTGAAAAATGCAGATTTAAGAGGCATTAGTGGCAAAAATTCCATGTTTAGAGAAGCAGATCTCCAAGAAGCAAATCTTCAAGGGGGAGAATTAAGCAAAGCTCAATTTAATGGCACCAATTTGAAAAAAGCTAATTTGAATTTTAGCGATCTCAGTCATTGTTTATTTAAAAAAGCAATTTTAGAAGAAGCTCAAGGCAATGATTCCAATTTTATGGGAACAGATTTTACTAAAGCCATCGCCACAAGTGGTAATTTTACTAAGTCTGATTTTACTTGTGCATTACTTAATAAAGCTAATTTAGAATTTACCATCTTAATTAAATCCAATTTTACTAAAGCAGATTTTACAGAAGCATCCTTACATCAAAGCAATTTAAGAGGAGCTAAATTAGATCAAGCTAATTTTAAAGGCGCAGATTTGCGCTATGCCAATCTAGAAAAAACCGAATTAAACGGAGTTGATTTTACTCAATCTTTAGTTGAAGGAGCTATTTTTACAGATGCTATTGGTTTATCTTCAAAACAAGCATATTTTCTTAAGGAGAATGGAGCAGTTGATCTTCCTGAATAAAACATTATTAATTCTCCATCAAGTTTCCTGTTAGAACTTTTTGGAGAATATTTTGATTATTAAATGAAGAATAGATTATAATTTGACTTTCAGTCCCAAAATCTTAGTAGTGAACTATAAAAAATCCTAAATATTAAAATCTATACATATATTAATTAAACATTACTATCTGGTAAAAAATCCCCCATTTCTTTAGATTGCACTTCCAAAGTAGTTTCTTCCTCTTCCCCCTCATGAAACTCTGAGAAAGATCCTTTAGGTTCTTTAAGTATGAACCAACATAAGAAAGCAACAATTAGAGAAGCAATTCCCATAATTTGGAAAAAGGATGAATTAGCTTGGCTTATAACACCTGGTGTCACCTCACCACCACCAGCAATCCATTCCGGTAATAGACTAAAAATCGTTAGATAAGCCACAGCACCTACATTGCCATAAGCCCCCACATTACCTGCAATTTGCCCAGTAACACGACGCTTAATTAAAGGAACAATAGCAAATGTAGAACCTTCTCCAGCTTGCACAAAGAAAGAACAAGCCATGGTTAATAACACCGCTCCAGGAAGCCACCAATTACTGCTAACAGTACTCATCATCAAATAGCCAATTCCCATACAAAAAGTCAGCACTGCCATAGTATTCTTCCGACTACCCAATTTATCAGAAATCAATCCTCCTCCAGGGCGGGACATCAAATTCATAAATGCGTAACTAGCGGCAATGGCTCCTGCTGCGGCTTTACTAAGAGAAAAAGTTCCTTCAAAGAAGCCCGGAAGCATGGATACAACTGCTAATTCAGAGCCGAAATTAACTACATAAGTCAATTCTAAAATTGCTACTTGAGAGAAAGTATAACGATCGTCAGGAGTATAACGTTTTTTGCCAGAGAGTAAATCTTTATTCACTGTCCAACAATTGTAAGCTTGGAATAAATATAAACCTATCAAAGCAGCCCAGACAATATAAAGTGTATTTCCATCATAAAAACCTACCTTTTTCAAACGCCAAGCTAATACCATTAAAATTCCTGATAAAGGCAAATTCATTAACATTAAAAACCAGAAATCTTTGACGGTAGTTACTTCTAATCCTCTAGCACTTTTTGGTTTGCGATATACTTTTCCAGGTGGTGTATCTTGAACATTAAAGTAATAAAAAATTCCATAAAGAGCGGCAATAATTCCGGTGCCAGCAATACAAATTCTCCAATTTAAACCTCCACCTCCAAAGGCAAAAAATGCACCAATTGTAGGTAAAGTAAATGCCGATGCTGCTGAACCAAAATTACCCCAACCTCCATAAATTCCTTCTGCTAAACCAATCTCTTTGGGGGGAAACCATTCAGCTACCATGCGAATTCCAATCACAAATCCTGCCCCAACAATACTTAATGCTAACCGGCTAATTACTAGCTGACTAAAATTTTGCGCAAGGGCAAATGCTAGACAAGGAATTGCTGCATACATCAGCAAGATTGAATAGGTTTTTCTAGGACCAAATTTGTCTAATAACATACCAATAATAATTCTCGCAGGTACTGTTAAAGCTACATTACAAATGGCAATGGTTCTAATTTGTCCTACTTCTAATCCAAAATCTTCTTTGACTTGGGTGGCTAAAGGTGCTAGGTTAAACCAAACTACAAATGATAAAAAGAAAGCAAACCATGTTAAGTGTAGAATTTTGTATCTTCCATTTAATGACCACATTTTACCGAGCATTTAAAACCTCCTTCTGGGTATTTTTTAATTTTTAATTTCAACTATTAGTTATTACTGGTTTTCTAAGGAATTTATCATAGCAAAAACACAAGATATATTTACCTGTGTATTAGAACTTACAAAAGAAATTTCAAGTTGATTGATCTTGTTAATACTATTTTGCTTTTTTTTCAATCTAAATATGTTTAGATATGTAGGAATTGTTTGCTTTTCTAGGATTTGAAAATCCGTCTTTTTTTCTTATCAGAAAGTCAGATCAAAAAACATTTGAATTTATCATTTCTCTTGATTTTGTTAGTTACAAAGATTGCATTTTTTTTTAGAAAATTTGGTATATTTAGTTACTTTTTTTTTGCAAAATGCGTTAAATACATTTCAATTATTCTTTTTTTGATTAGATGGTCTAATATTTATAAAAAAAGCCCTTTGATAGGGCAAAAATTTAATTAGATTGATAGATTTAAATCAAAATTAATGTTTTCTTCTGGTTTTCCACCATTCGTTAGGGTTATTAATTAGCTTTAGATCTATAATTTAAACCTAAGCTATCTTAAATAAATTATTTTTTAACTATTAAATCTATCTTTCTTGTATAAATAATATAAATAATAAAGTAATCAATTTAATTTAGATTTAGCTCCAAAATCTTCAATTAAAATTTTACTTAATACTTCTGGAAGTTCATCACAAGGGATTCCTTTTTTAACACACGTTCCAAGACGTGCATCTTTACCTACTTTACCTCCCATATAAAGATCCACACCTTCTACTGTTTGTCCATTTTTACGAACCTTAGTACCCATCAAACCAATATCTGCCACTTGTGGTTGACCACATGAATTGGGGCAACCTGTCCAATGAATTCTAACAGCTTGGGATAATTCTAGAGTTTTATCTAAATTTTTTGCTAAATCCAATGCACGATTCTTAGTTTCTACTAAAGCAAAGTTACAAAATTGAGCACCAGTACAAGAAACTAGAGCTTTTTGTAAAGGTTTGGGAGCGATAGTAAATTTCTCTAATAAAGATTCAGTTAAAAAAGTGTCTATATTTTCATCTTTAATATGAGGAATAATGACATTTTGCTCTACAGTAAAGCGAATTTCCGAATCTCCATAAACTTCTGCCAAACGCGCCAAATCAAACATTTCTTTAGCATACAATCTCCCTACAGGTATATGCAAACCAGCATAATTCAATCCAGTTTGCTTTTGGGGATGAATCCCTAGACAATCTCGCTTATCCCAATCTATTTCATCATCAGCAGCGGCAGTGGCTAAAGCTTTGCCAAATTCTCCTTCTACTGTCGATCGAAATTTAGCTATTCCCCATTCATCAATCAACCACATCAGACGGGATTTCTGACGATTAGCGCGCAAACCGTAATCTCGATATACACTTAAGATAGCCTTAGATAATTCTACTACATCATCATTGGGAGGCACCCAAGCATTGAGAGGTATAGCAGCATCACATCGTTTAGCAGAGAAAAAACCTCCTACTAAGACATTAAATCCTAACTTTCCTTCCTTATAAGCTGGGACAAATGCTAAATCATTTATTTCTGCGTGAACTGAATTATCACGCCCGCCTTCAATAGCGATATTAAATTTACGAGGTAAATTAGTGAATTGATAATTACCTTCCCCATTATTGGTAATCATATCTTGGACTTTTTTAACTAATTCCCTAGTATCAATTAATTCATTACCATCGATACCAGCAACAGGAGAACCGGTTATATTACGCACATTATCCATGCCTGACTGCATAGATGTCATTCCAGCATTTTTTAAACGTTCAAATATATGTGGAATATCTTCTAAGCGAATTCCACGTAACTGAATATTTTGTCTAGTAGTAATATCAGCATTGCCATCATCACCATAACGTTGCACAATTTCAGCTAATACTCTCATTTGAGTACTAGTTAAAATGCCATTAGGCGTACGCATTCTGAGCATAAATTTTCCCGGAGTTACAGGACGATAAAATATTCCTAACCATTTAAGACGATGTTCTAAATCCGTCTTTTCCATGGCTTCCCAGCCAATTTTAGCAAATTTTTCTAACTCTTCTTTCACTGATAATCCATCTTTTTCTGCTTTTATTTTCTCAAATTTATTGAGTTTTGTTTGTTCTTTGTTGGGTGATTGAACCATTAATTTATCCTCGTAAAACTTTTTATTTCATGGTTTTTGTTATAATTACCTATGAATTACTTGATTTTCTGTTCCTAAGATTAAATGTCGAATTTGCTACCTATTTAATTTAATAATATCTTTATGACTAAGATAATGTACTTTGAACTACAAATGATTAGTAATTATTCTTTTAAAAAATGATCACAATGTTTTTATTGCATAATGACTCATTAGCTAAATCATAATGGTAATTAATATTGGAGATTTGACAATTCTTTAGAGATAATTAATAATTAATCTTTGAATATTAACTATTAACAATATGGCAAATCAAACTAAAGGACTTGATGGAAAATTATATCAATATTTTCAGTCTATTTCTGTTAGAGAACCAGAAATTTTAACTAAGTTACGCCAGGAAAATAAAAACCATCCCATGGGTATAATGCAAATTGCTCCAGAACAAGGTCAATTTATGGGTTTATTAATCCAATTAATGGGGGCAAAAAAGATTTTAGAAATTGGTGTTTTTACTGGTTATAGTAGTTTAGCTATGGCTTTAGCTTTACCTCCTGAAGGAAAAATTATTGCTTGTGATATTAATTCTGAATATACTGCCATTGCTCGTCGTTATTGGGTTGAAGCTGGTGTTGATGGCAAAATTGAGCTTCATCTTGCCCCTGCTTTAGAAACTTTAGATAAATTCATCGGTGAAGGTTTGGAGGAAACTTTTGATTTTGTCTTTATTGATGCTGATAAAAGTAATTATTTTAATTATTATGAACGTGCTCTTAAGTTATTACGAATTGGTGGATTAATTGCTATAGATAATGTTTTTTGGGGTGGCAAAGTAGCGGATGATAATATACAAGATAATCGAACTAAAGCAATTCGAGAATTCAATGGAAAATTGTATCAGGATTCCCGAGTAAATATTAGTTTAGTGCCCATTGCTGATGGATTAACTTTAGCTCTTAAACTCTAAAATATCTTCTTTTTCCACAACCATTGCACAATCTTAATGGGACAATTAAGAATATGTTCTCGAAAAAATATTGATGTTATCTTGGTGTTAATAATTTTATCTGAAATTCAATCAGAGAGCAGTTTTGACCTTGTGAATCTTCTTATATCAAGATAGTTTTTAAGGTTGATAAAGTTGAAAAATCTTAAATTTAGGATAATAAAGCAAAATTGATTTTTCCTACTCTTCTCCATCTGCCAATTCTCCCAATTCTTTATCTCTATCACAATTATGCGAAAAATGAGATTTCCAGAATTTTCCTGAATTATACATTATTTCAAACCTGAATTTTCCTAAATTCTTGTTCAAGATTTTTTGATATAATTATTATTAGGGAAAATTTTTATGGTTGATCAATCAAAATAATTTGACTTGATATCTTCCCATAGTTTTAATATATGTCTTACTTTTTAAGATGTCCATTCCTTCCTTTAGTAACATTAAAAAACTTTGATCGAATTTTTCATTTTGAGTAGTATAATATCAAGCTTTGAGAGTAGAATGATTTAACTTCTTCTATTTTTGAGGCTTTTTGATGTAGAAATTATCGATTAATTTTGGCAAGCTCGTTTCTAATAGTTGCTAGGAGAGAAAGATTATGAGGATCAGTTTTAAGGGCTTTTTGAAGATATATTTTACCTTTATCAATTTGGCCGCTATTAATCAGGATTTTGCCCCATTCCTGATAAGTGATTGCTTGCCATTGACGTACTTCTAAATCTTTAGGTAAGCGATGTGCTAAAGCTTCTACAAGAGCGATGGCTCTAACTATTCTTCCTTCTTGCAATAACTTCTGTAAATCTTGATAATAATTCCACTTTAAAATTTCTTCTTCCTGCTCTTGACTAGAAATAGAAAGTGATTCTGGATTTGAATTCAGTATTTTATTATAAGCATTATTTAAATTTATAAACAAATCATGAGCTTTTGAATTATTCGGATTGCGATCAGGGTGATATTTCAGAGCTAAACGTCGATAAGCAGCTTTAATTTCCTCTAAATTTGCCTTTGTACTTATACCTAAAAATTGATAACAATCGGTAAGATTCATAAACTTTAAGCTTTCTAAGTTAGTTTTCAATAAAAAAGAGCATTTAAAAAATCAAAAAATGCTCGCTCTAGAATTTAATTAAATTACATTACATAGAATGATCTACGATAACTTTATCAATAAGACCATATTCTTTAGCTTCTTCAGCAGACATGAAAAAATCTCGATCGCTATCTTTGGCTATTTTTTCAATAGATTTACCAGTACGGTTCGCTAAAATTTCATTAAGAAGTTGACGAGTACGAAGAATTTCCTTCGCTTCAATTTCAATATCAGAAGCTTGACCTCTTGCACCCCCCATGGGTTGGTGAATCATAATCCGAGAGTGAGGTAAAGCCAAACGTTTTTCAGGGGAGCCAGCAGATAACAAAAATGCTCCCATAGAAGCTGCCAATCCCACGCAAATAGTAACCACATCGGATTTAATGTACTGCATGGTATCATAAATGGCCATCCCAGCTGTCACAGATCCTCCTGGAGAATTTATATATAAATAAATAGGTTTTCCCGGATCTTCTGAATCTAGATATAACAAAAATGCCACAATTCGATTTGCTAATCCATCTGTAACTTCTTGACCAAGAAAAATAATTCTTTCCTGACTCAAACGGCTATAAATATCAATCCATCGCTCATACTGACTACCTGGAAGGCGATAGGGAACACTAGGAACTCCAATAGGCATGATTTTTACTTTTCTTCCTTATAAATTTGAACAAAAAAATTCTAATTATCTTACACCAGTAAGGGTTTTTGCTAATTCTTGATTTTCTAAAACTCGATCGATTAAACCATATTCTTTAGCTTCTTCAGGAGTTAGATAAAAAGTACGGTCTGTATCTTTAGCAATTTTTTCTGGAGATTGACCAGTATTTTTAGAAAGAATTTCTAATATGGTTGTTTTGTTAGCTATAACTTCTTTTGCTCGAATTTGAATATCTGTAGCTTGTCCTCTTGCACCACTCTTAGCTTGGTTAAGTACGATGGTCGCATGAGGAAGACTGGCTCGACATCCTTTAGTACCAGCGGAAAGAATCATAGCAGCAGTGCCCATTGCTTGTCCGATACAAATAGTATGTACTGGTGGTTTAATGTAACTTAGGGTATCACAAATGGCAAAGGCTTCTGTTTCAAAACCAATGGCATCTCCGGTATACCAAGATGTTCCTGTAGAGTTGATATAGAAAAATATGGGCTTTTCGGGATCGTCAAATTGTAAGTAGAGCAATTGGGCAATAATTACTTGTGTTACATCCATCCCTACTTGACGTTTAATATCATCTGAGGAAATTAGAGGCATCCCTAAATATACGATTCTCTCTTTTAAGAGGAGGGATTCTAAGTCTGGTGGTGGTGTACGAAAAGAAGCCTCTCCGTAGTATGAACTCTGAACTGCTTTAATTGGCGATCTCATTATTTCTATTTTGGTTTCTTGATTATCCTTGAATTTAAATTTTAACTTATGAGGGTTTTGAAATTGGGTGGTAAAAGCCGTAATCAGGATTTGTTGAGGAAATAATAATTTTAAGATAACTTGGCACTAATTAATCAAGGCAGAATTATTAAAAATATATAAGCATTAACTATACTACATTTTGCTTTTTCTGTTTTTGAGTTTTTTCTTAATACTCTATTTACGGAAATCTTATGACAATTATAAGGTATTTAAGCTAGAGAACTTACCAGTTTCTTGATAACAGAATTTTTCAGATATTTTCCCTATTTTTGATTTTAGGGGTTGAATTTATGAATCAGTTAATCTCTGCTTATAAGGATTTTTTTTGTAAGTGTATAAGATAAATCTAGCATAATTTTATTATTATTTAATTAGTTTGAAAATCAAATTGCTTAGTTGTTATATGAAAGATATAATTGATATGCTATTACCTTATGAACTAGGTGGTATAAAAGAAAGAATACGATCAGCAAAACGAGAAAAAGGTAAACTTTGTAAATATACCTTCCCAGGACCTTGTAATACAGCTAAAAATAACCCTTCCCCACCAAACAACATATTTTTAATTCCACCTACAAGCTGGATATCATAATTCACAGAAGGAGCAAAAGCTACTAAACACCCAGTATCAACCCGTAAATTCTCTCCTATTTGGAGATTTTTTTCAATAATTGCGCCTCCTGCGTGTACAAAAGCCATGCCATCACCTCTTAACCTTTGTAAGATAAAACCTTCTCCACCAAAAAAACCAGCTCCAATTCTTTTAGTAAAAGCCACTTCAATATTGATACCATTAGCTGCACAAAGAAAAGCATCTTTTTGACAAATAAATTCTCCTCCTAGTGCTGCTAAATCTAAAGGAATAATTTGCCCTGCTGAAGTCGCAGCAAAACCAACTCTGGATTTACGACTACCATTGTTAGCAAAAGTAGTAATAAAGAAACTTTCACCAGTTACCATCCGTTTTAAGCCACCAAATAAACCTCCTCCAAACCCCTTTCCTCCCATACCTGTTTGCATTTCTATGCCATCTTCCATATAAGTCATGGTTCCCACTTCTGCTTGAACACCTTCTTGGGGATCCAATTCTATTTCTACTAATTGCAAATCATTTCCATAGATTTTGTAGTCAATTACGTCTGCCATTTTTCCTCCTTGACTTCTTATATTTTGGTATTAATTTTGTCTTTATTTTATCAAAAAATTTAGCCTATTAAATTCAATTTAAATCTTGGAAAAGAAGCTCTATTATCATAGAAAATTGACCTTAATAATTGACAATAAAAAATTGAGTTTTTAACTAACTTTTTTAGAGCTAGAAAAATTTTTTATTTGAAAAGTTAGATTTATTTACAGTTAAATTTTAAATGTCAAAAAAACATAGATATTATGCAAAAAATGATAACTAAACAGAAATCTGTAGTTAAATTTACAATTAGCAACAAAAAAGAAAGTAACTATTAAAGCCAAGTCTTATATCGTTTTTCTTTAATTAATGATAGATATTGATCAGGAGAATGGGAAGATGGGAGATGGTGACATGGTGACATGGGAGAATAGGAAGAGTAAGGAGAATGGGAAGAATAGGGAGAATTGAGTATCTCATCCATCTTTTTACTTAAAAAGGGTTAATTATCCTAAATTTAAGATTTCTCAACTCTATCATTATTTTAGAAAATTGGTATTAGAAAGAAAGAAATATTTACAAAATGCTATAAAAAATACTAAATAAGAGGAAATAATATATGGATTACATGGATACCCCAATCAAAACACTTTGCCCTTATTGTGGAGTAGGTTGTGGATTAGAAGTATCTCCCCCAGCAGCAAAAAGGCGGGCAACCAATGAAAATAGTCAATCCAATCCCATTTGGAAAGTCGTGGGAGATAAAAATCACCCTTCCAGTAAAGGCAAAGTATGCGTGAAGGGAGCAACTGTTACTGAATCTCTACAAAAAAATCGACTGGAATATCCCATGATGCGGGATTCCCTCTCAGATAGCTTTCGTCAAGTCAGTTGGGATGAAGCATACAATCGCATCGTCAATCACATTCAAACCCAACTTAAAGAAAAAGGCCCAGAATCCATTTGTATGTATGGCTCAGGTCAATTCCAAACTGAAGATTATTACATCGCTCAAAAATTACTCAAAGGATGCCTTGGCACTAATAACTTTGATGCTAACTCCCGTCTTTGTATGTCTTCAGCCGTAGCAGGCTATATCCAAAGCTTTGGTTCCGATGGGCCTCCTTGTTGCTATGATGATCTCGAAGAAACAGATTTTGCTTTTTTAATCGGCACTAATACGGCAGAATGTCATCCCATTGTTTTTAACCGTTTGCGCGCTCACCACAAGAAAAATTCTAAAGTAAAGATGGTGGTGGTGGATCCCCGAAAAACACAAACTGCTCAAGCAGCAGATTTACATCTAGCTATTAAACCAGGTACAGATATTGATTTGCTTAACGGAATTGCCCATTTACTTTTACGCTGGATGAAAATTAATACTTTTTTCATAGATGAATGTACTCAAGGCTTTTCTGATTATGTTAAAGTAATTCAGTTTTATACGCCAGAAGTTGTTAGTACCAGATGTGGAATCAGTATAGATGATTTAGAAAAAACTGCTCGTTATTGGGCAGAATCAGATAAAGTTCTTTCCCTCTGGTCAATGGGAATAAATCAATCATCTGAAGGGACAGCAAAAGTAAGAACCCTAATTAATTTACATTTGATGACTGCCAATATTGGTAAACCAGGTGCAGGGCCATTTTCCCTAACAGGGCAACCAAACGCTATGGGGGGAAGAGAGGCAGGAGGTTTAGCACATATTCTTCCAGGTTATCGTTTAGTGAAAAATTCTGAACATCGAGTAGAATTAGAAAAATATTGGGGATTACAATCAGGAAGTATATCTCCTAACCCCGGAAGAGATGCTTGGAGTATGATTAGAGGCTTAGAAACCGGAGATGTTGGTTTGTTATGGATTGCCGCTACTAATCCTGCTGTAAGTATGCCTGATTTGGAGCGAACTAAGGCTGCCTTATTAAAATCTCCTTTGACTGTTTATCAAGATGCTTATTATCCTACTGAAACGGCTGCATATGCTCATATATTGCTACCGGCGGCTCAGTGGAGCGAAAAATCAGGAGTTATGACTAATTCTGAAAGAGTAGTTACATATTGCCCAGCTTTTCGATTGCCTCCTGGTGAAGCTAAGGCTGATTGGGAGATTTTTGCTGAAGTTGGTAAGCGTTTAGGTTTTGAGAAACAGTTTGATTTTGGGAATTCTGCCGCTGTTTATCATGAATTTGCTCAATTGACAAAAGGCCGCCCTTGCGATCTTTCTGGGATAAGTCATCAGAAATTACAAGAATTGGGTCCCATTCAATGGCCTTTTTCTTGGGAAGATGCTAAATATATAAATATTAAGAAGCAAGATAAACAGCCTTCTTCTGGGATTATTTCTTCCTTATTCCAGCAAAACAAAACTAAAGAATCTACTTTTAAAGGGAATCGTTTATATATAGATTGGCATTTCCATACTGCTGATGGTAGGGCAAAATTTGCTGCTTATCATTCTCGTGGTTTAGCTGAACCCATAAATCCCGATTATCCTTTTATTTTAACGACTGGAAGGCTTTATGGCCATTGGCATACTATGACTCGCACGGGAAGAATTGAGAAAACAAATAAAATGCACCCTCATCCTTTCCTAGAAATTCATCCTCAAGATGCTGAAAGATTAGGGATTTCTGATGGGAAATTAGTGAAAATAGAATCCCGTCGAGGGAATGCTTGTTTACCTGCAAAAGTGACATCGGCTATTGCTAAGGGAACTGTCTTTATTCCTATGCATTGGGGTGCGCTTTGGGCTAACAATGCTGAAGCTAATTCTCTCACTCATTCCCAATCTTGCCCTATATCTATACAACCAGAGTTAAAAGCTTGTGCTGTTAAGTTATTTCCTATTGATAATCTTGATAATTTACTGGATGAAACTAGAGAATCAGGGAATCAATTACAAATCCTTTCTTCTCTTAGTCTCTGAGTTTTATTATTTTAAATTTAAATTAGATTAGTATATTTCTTATTTAAAGAAATTAATTTATGCCTATTAATCAGCAGCAAATAAAACACTACTAGCTTTAAATATTGCATAGGCTTCTTTTCCTTCTGTTAAGCCTAAACTTTCAGCGGATTCTTTGGTAATTGTTCCACTTATTTCTACTCCAGGTGCAATTTCTAATGTAATTACAGTGTTAAGAGATCCTGTTTCTATTTTTTTAACTGTTCCTTTTAAATTGTTACGGGCACTAATTTTCATGAAGTTTTGCTCTGTTTTTTGATTTTAGTATATTGATAATCAGATTGATCTTAGCATATTTTCTCTCCATTCCATTGGAAATAATATCTATGATTCTCTTGTTTGATTATTTGTGCCCCTAATCTATGGTAGAATTTTATAGCAACAAGATTACGATCGTCTGCATTCCAACCAACATGGCTACAATCATTTCGATATAATCAATTTATAGTAAAAATTTCAGAGTAACATAAAATATAATCTCAATGAGTAAACAGAGAGTTTTATCAGGAGTACAACCTACAGGCAATTTACATATCGGCAATTATTTAGGGGCAATTCGTAATTGGGTAGAAGATCAAAGTAATTATGATAATTTCTTTTGTGTTGTAGATTTACACGCTATCACAGTACCACACGATCCTAAAATTTTAGCTAATAATACTTATAATACCGCCGCTCTCTATTTAGCTTGTGGTATAGATTTAGAATATTCTACTATTTTTGTCCAATCTCATGTGACTGCCCATACTGAATTAACATGGCTGCTCAATTGTATCACTCCTCTTAACTGGTTAGAAAGAATGATTCAGTTTAAAGAAAAAGCAGTTAAACAAGGTGAAAATGTGAGTGTTGGTTTATTAGATTATCCCGTATTAATGGCTGCTGATATTTTGTTATATGATGCCGATCGAGTGCCGGTAGGAGAAGATCAAAAACAACATTTAGAATTAACTCGCGATATTGCAATTAGAATAAATGATAAATTCGGTAGTCCAGATATTCCTGTATTAAAATTACCTAATCCTTTAATTCGTAAAGAAGGTGCAAGAGTGATGAGCTTAACGGATGGCACTAGTAAAATGTCAAAATCCGATCCTTCAGATATGAGTAGAATTAATTTGTTAGATTCTCAAGAATTGATTCAGAAAAAAATTAAACGTTGTAAGACAGATCCAATCAAAGGTTTGACATTCGATGTAGAAAATCGTCCTGAATGTACTAATCTTCTCACTCTTTATAGCTTATTTTCTGGCAAAAGCTTAGAAGAAACTGCTAAAGAATGTGAAAATATGGGGTGGGGACAATTCAAACCAATACTAACTGAGGCTACTATTGAAGCACTTAAACCTATTCAAGATCGATATCAAGCTATAGTTAATGATAAAGGTTATTTAGATTCTGTCTTACGTGAAGGTTGTCAAAAGGCAGAAACTGTCGCAAACCAAACTCTTTTACGGGTTAAAAATGCTTTAGGTTTTTTACAAAAATGAAGTTATAGTACTATTAATATTTTAATGTGTACATCTTTCAATTTTTGACCAATACTTTATGAAAAATTTGAGATAAAGCCATCTCTCCTATCTTCTTTTCCTAGGTATTATTATAATTTGGAGAATCATCTATATCACAATAAAGCAAATATAAATAGCTATTATTTTTGATAGCTTCATTCCATTTCTATTCTAAACAGCCATTAAATTTTTTTAATGACTGAGCCAAATTATTTTTATTTAAATCAGCAATGGTTTTAGATTTAAGCTTTTTTAATCAGATTCATCATGGGATTTTTCGAGATAATTGTCTCTTAGATATTGATTAACAAAATAAATTCTATGTAACTCACAAGCAATTTTTGAATAATTCCCTTCTAGTTTTATAATCCCTAGACTCTCTAATTTATAAGCAATAATTGGTTTTAGTTGTACTTTGCTATGAATAAGAACTTCTCTAAAGGCATTTTTCAATTCAGATTTTTCTTCTAATTGATTGAATAAATATCTTAGATGATCACTATAAATTCCACTTTGAGTTGGGGCATTTTCTAAGAGTTGATCAAACTTTTCTAAGATTTGTTCTTGAGTTAAAGATTCAGAAGATTCAACCAAACGATAAAGAGCAAGCCGAATCAAATAAGGATGGCCACCTACCAATTCCATTAATCGCTCAGTAAGTCTTATTGCTTTATCTTCATCTGCCCATTCTAATCCATGTCTATCTACTAAATCTTCTACTTCTTTTTTAGTAAATTCTGGTAGAGAAAGAGGTAATCCTAAATTTAATGGAGATTGATTTACACTAAGGTTTACATAATCATTGGTTGAGTAAGTTACAACTATACGAAGCTTTGCAAAATTTTCATATATTCGTGCTTTTTCATGTAAACATCTTAATAATGGCAAAAAAGATTGAGCTGTTTTATCATAGGAAAAAATGATATGCAATTGATTTATTGCTAAAACTATAGGTTCATTTATTAGATCTAATAAATATTCTTCAAAGTAGGTGGTACAACTTAAAATAGGTCCTACATCTTCATCCCAATATTCATCTAAATTAGGTAAAATTTGTAATTGATTAGCGATTCTTTTACAAAACCACCTTAAAAATTTATTAGGATCTGATAAGTTTATCTCACCTGCTTCTTGAAAATCTAAATCAACAATTTTATAATATAGATGTTCTTTGGCATAGTCAATAATTCTGATGAGAAGGGACTTCTTTCCCATTTTCATTGAAGCTTTAATTCTAATTAAACTTCCTGGTTTAACAACTTCTTCAAAAGCTTGTGGTTCAATATTTGAGCGTTCTATATATAATTCTGAGTTTAAGGGAACTGGACCACTAGGGAATTCGTGAGACATAAACAAAAAATATGGTATAATAAATATTATTGCTTTATTAAATCTTTTTTTATCAATGTCAAGATCTACAAAAACCTTTTAGTTTTTACAAAAAAATCTAACATTGTTTTAATTCAATAATCATAGAAGATTATTAGCTTGCTAAAGCAGAAAAAAAATGAAGCTTTCATGAACTTTTTTCAAATCATTGGAAATAGTTATACTTAATAGTACTAAAGAACATTACTATGTAAGTCTATACTTAAATTAGTTAAATTTACAGAGAATTTTGACCTATTAAAAATATAAAATAAAGTTATTGATTAATTTTTGACAATAGATTTATGGTACAAACACCTAATAAACTTACAAATACAACCGAACTTGCTCGTCTTGCTACAGATTTAATCTCCAAAGCTGGTTGTGAATACGGAGATATCCGCATATGTAATTATCGAACTCAAAGATTAATAGCACGCGATCGTTCTTGTCAAAATCTTTCAGATAATATTAGCTCTGGTTTTGGCGTAAGGGTATTATTGAATGGAGCATGGGGATTTGCTGCTAGTTGTCACAAAACACCTGAAGAAATTGCCAGAATAGTAGCTCTAGCAGTAGATATTGCTAAAGGTTCTTACTTAACTCAAAATGAACCAGTCAGATTAGTTCCAGTTGAAGCTTATGAAGATACTTATATAACTCCTATAAAAATAAATCCTTTTGATATTTCTCTGAAAGAAAAAACAGATTTGTTGTTAAATATTAATAAAAAATTATTATCTTATGATAATAAAGGAATTAAAAAAGCTTATTCATTTTTGACATTTACTCTTGAAGATAAAACCTTTGCTTCTACAATTGGTTCTTTAATTCAACAAACTATTTATCGTTCTTTTCCCGGATATGGTTGTACAGCCATAGGCAATGGGGATTCCCAAAATCGTAGCTATGATCGTCCTCCTCTGAATATGGGTTATGAACATATTGATGCTGAAGATTTATTAAGTAATGTCGATCGAGTTGCAAATGAAGCAATAGAGAAACTCAACGCCCCTGAATGTCCAAGTAATATTCGTAGTAATCTAATTTTAAAGCCCACAAATGTTTGGTTGACAATCCATGAATCCGTAGGGCATCCCACAGAATTAGATCGGGTATATGGTTATGAAGCCAATTTTGCCGGCACCAGTTTTGCTACCACCGATAAGCTCAATAAACTTCAATATGGCGCACCTTGGATTAATTTTGTAGCCGATCGCACTCAAGGGCAAGGACGTAGTACAATGGGTTACGATGACGAAGGAGTACCAGCACAAAAATGGTACATAGTAAAAGATGGTGTTTTGGTAGATTATTTAACAGATCGAGAAACAGCCTATCGATTAGGGCGCAGTAGCAGTAATGGCAGTGCATATGCCGATAGTTGGTCTAGCGTGCCCATGGTAAGAATACCTAATCTAGGTTTAGAAGCAGGGCCCTCTGGTGGCAGTCATACCGCTACTTTAGAAGAAATGATTGCTGATACCAAAGACGGAATTTTAATTGATGGTGTAGGTAGTTTTTCCATTGATCAACAGCGTCGAAATTTTCAATTTGGTGGAGATGCTTTTTGGAAAGTAGAGAATGGTAAAGTTGTAGGTATGTTAAAAAATGTGACTTATCATTCAATGACTACAGATTTTTGGAATAGTGTAGATGCTATAGGGCCTGCTTCTGAAGTCAGACAATCTGGTACGAATATGTGTGGAAAAGGAGAACCCATGCAAATTGCTCAGATGACTCATAGTTGTGTACCAGTAAGAGTTAGAGATATTCAAATCGGTAGAGTTGCCTAATATTGTTTTCTTTCAATCCTTATAGACACTTTCTTGGGAAGAATGGGGAGAATAGAAAGAATTAGAACAATGGGAAGAATAAAATTTTAGTTATCATAGATTTAATATTTTCCAACTCTATATATTATTTTAATGATAAATATAGAAAAGATTAATTTAGTTTATGTTACAATAAAAATTATTTTTTCCATCAATTATTATTTTTGAGTTAAAAGAATCTAGGTGTATTAATCAATAATTGATGATACTTTTTCAGTATTAATTTCTCAGTATTAATAAAATCAATTGGGACAAAGAATAAAAACTTTGCCCCGAAAAAAAATTAAGGTTGTTCAAATAACCGATTATCTGGTAAATTACTAACTGCACGTTGTAATTGATTCAATGCCTGATTGTAACCAATAATAGCGGTTAAAAAATTACCTCTTGCTGTTGTTAACTCTGTTTGTGCCTCAATCACATCAGTTTGAGTTCCCACACCTGCTTGGAAACGCAATCTAGCCAATCGCAAACTTTCTTGAGCAGTTTCTACAGCTTTTTCAGCGGTTCTAATATTATTTTGGTTAGCAGTTAGATCAAAAAAGGCAGTTTCCACTTCAAAACGGATTTGATTGCGTTGAGTGGCGAAATTAGTTTCAGCAAGTTCGATATCTGTTTCTTCTTGATCCGCAACAGCAGAAGCAATACCACCATCAAAGATTTGCCAACTGATGGTTCCACCTAAAGTATAACCATCCGTGGGTCTAACGCCATTATCAAATTCATCAAAGAAATTAAAATCTGCAAATACACTAATTTGAGGTCTAATAGCTGATAAAGACATTTCTTTTTGAGCATCATCGATTTCTCTTTGTAGTAAAAATTGTTCCAGTTCTACTCTATTTTTGTAAGCAAGAACAATACTTTCTTCCAAAGAAAAATCCCATTGCCCTGCCGCCTCTATTTCATCTGCTGCTGCAAGTTGAATATTTTGAGGCAAGCTTAAGGTTTGTGCTAACTGTCTTCTAGTACGACGTAATTCTGATACTGCTTGAGAGAGAGTTTGTTGAGCATTAGCTAATTCTACTTCAGCTCTTAGAACATCAAATTTCGTGCCTAATCCAGCTTGTTCTAGTAATTGTGCGTCTCGTAAAGTTTGAGCCGCATCGTCCACACTTGCTGTTTCAATTTCTACTTGGGCTGTAGCATTTTGTAAATCATAATAGTTAGAAGTTACTGTCAAGCGAGTGTCTTCAGCTATTCTTTCTACATCTAATTGGTTAAATTCCAATTGTCTTTTAGCTCTACGTATATCCGAGGATCTTAATCCTCCTGTGTAGACATCATAATCTACCCTGATTGTTCCTGTAACAGTACCATCTACAGTGGGGGTTAAATTTCCGAATTCAAAATCGGCAAATTCAATGTTATTTGCTTCTTGTATGGCGGATTCTGTGTTTAGGAAATCGAATTGAGTAGTTAGAGTTGGAAATCTGGCTGCAATGGCTTCTTTTAATTCTTGTTGCGATCGTTTTCTGGTAAGTCTAGCTGCCTCTAAGTTTCTATTTTTACCTAGAGCTATTTCTACCGCTTGTTGAAGGCTTATTTCTAGTAATTTTTGTTCTGATACCTCTTCTGGTTTAGTAGGAAATACTAAGGGGTCGGCATTGAATTCTATATCTTCAGCATCGATTTTTTCCCCTGTATTTGGTGGATCGAGGGTTTCTTGAGTTAGTAATGATTTCCCTTCTTCTCTCTTTTGGTGGGATAAGTCTTGTGCCCAAGAGCTTACGGCTCCTAGAGATAGGATTAAACTGGTACTAACTGCTATTAAATAAAGATTTCTTAGCATCATTTTTTTTCCTTTTTTATCTTATTTGATGATTATTTGATAATTATTCCCATCGTAGTTAAACATTTTTTTTGATATCCTATCAAGACTTTTTTCAATATTGCTATCAGTTATAATACGTAGTTATCTTTTTATTTGCTCTTTACTCCTTTTCTAAGAATGGTTTACTCCAGATATGCTAACATCTTATCTTGTGGTTATGGTATTCACTCCTGAAAAAAAGATTTTTCCTTGCTACTATTGAAGTATTTGCTTCCCTTCTGGTAAATTCGATCTTTTAGTATAATCTATATTTCATGGAGTTTCTAATTTTTTAAGTTGCTTTTGATAGTGTTTGATTCCATTTTTATTTTAATTTTTTGAGGAAAATTTATCTGTTAATTATCTTTACAATTATGAATTAAATTAGATTTTAAATTATTTAATATCAAATTATAATTATGTCATACAGCGAATTTACTAATTTGACCAAGCTTAAAAGTAGTTTTAATTTAACTTTTGATGAAGATCGATCTTTATTTACTCAGATCGAGGAAATTCAACCTAGTCAATACCTTAGTACTACTTTGAATGAGTATTTACCTCTGGCTAATGCTATTAATACTGAAAAAGCTCGATCGGAATTAATTATTGCGCCAATTTTATTAGAAATTAGAAGGATTTTTGATTCTAAAGTCGGTTTTTTTTCTGGGATAGAATTTAATATTGAGCCTTCATCTGGTTTGAATGGATATTGCGATTAATATTCTTATACCAAATTTTAAAAACCATGATAGAGTTAAAGCTCTTCTTGGACTACTGATACCAAACCCAAAACCCATCTTCCTTGTCCTCCTTGTCCCCCTTGTCTCCCTTGTCTCCCCCTAACCATTGTATGTCATACTTAATGGATAAAACCATATTAGCTTATCCTTTTCAAACAATTTTTAATAATTCTTCTGAAATTAATCAATAAATAATTATTAATAAATCCTCAGAAATTTGGATTATTTCCCAATACAAAATTTACTAAAAATTCGATCTAAAACTGATTCAGTAATTTCTTCTCCTGTGATTTCCCCTAAAGCAGAAATGGCACTTCTTAAATCTATGGTCCAAAAATCTAATGGTAATTGATTATTAATAGTCTCTTGTACTTGTTCTAAAGCTATTTTGGCACGAATTAAAGCGGCAGATTGTCTTTGATTAATGGCAATTTCTAAGTCGGCTGCTTGAAGATTTTCTGTTTCTATTGATTCTAAGATTGCTTCTTCTAATTCTTCTATTCCTTGATGGGATATTGCTGCTGTGGTGACTATTTTTTTGATTTCTAAAGGATATTTAACTGCTTCTGGTGAGGCGAGATCGACTTTATTAATTACTAAAATTAAAGGACGATTTTTTACTTGTTGATATATGGTTTCGTCTTCGCCATTCCAACCTGTTTCAGCGTCAATTGTTAATAATACTAAATCCGCTTGATTGGCTGCCTTTTGCGATCGTTGAACACCGATTTTTTCTACCCTATCAGTTGTGTCTCTAATCCCTGCGGTATCTATTAGTTGGATAGGAATTCCTCTGACTACTAATTGGGATTCTACCAAGTCGCGAGTCGTGCCTGGAAGTTCAGTAACAATGGCTCGATCGGATTTACTCCAAGCATTTAATAAACTAGATTTACCCACATTTGGACGACCAACAATGGCAATTTTTAAACCACTACGAAGTAATTCCCCTCGGTCTTTTGTTAATAAAATATCTCGAACTTTTGCTAATACTAACTCTAGATTTTTTTGGATTTCTAATTCGTCTAAAGGAGGTAAATCATCTTCAAAATCGATTCTCGCTTCCACCTCAGCTAAAATATCTAAACAAGTAGTCCTCAATTCACGAATTGGTTGAGCCAGTTTCCCACTAATTCCCGCTAAAGCCATAGCAGAAGCCTGAGAAGATTTCGCACCTACCAAATCCGTAATGCTTTCTGCTTGGGTTAAATCTATGCGACCATTAAGAAACGCTCTCAAGGTAAATTCCCCTGGTTTGGCTAACCTTGCACCACATTCTAAACATAGCTGTAGCACTTCTTGTACAGGAATAATTCCGCCATGACAGTGAAATTCCACCACATCTTCACGGGTATAAGAGCGAGGGGAAAGCATAATCAGTAACAATGCTTCATCTACCAGTTGTTGAGTTTGAGGATGTTGGATATAGCCATAGAGAATGCGATGAGTTTGCCATGGTTGTTTTCCGGGGGGATGAAATAGGGTTTTGGCGATTTCCATGGCTTTTACCCCTGATAATCTTACTACACCAATACTACCTTGTTGGGGCACAACGGCACTGGCTATTGCGGCTATGGTTTCTTGTTGGAAAATTGGTTTGGCCATCTAGTTATTTTGGTTGATTAATATTTAATTAATATCTAATTAATTTATTTTTAAAGCTAAGTTAAATCTTGATTAATATTGATAGTAGTTTGGGTTGATTTATTTATCAATAATTATGGTTTAAAATCCCAGAATAAGAGCTTTTTGTTAAAGTCAATTATCTTAATCAATGAATTATCTATGCTTATCTTGTTTTCCAATTTAAAAAATAAATGATATTATATAGGGTGAGGTTAATAAGATAAAGTTTAATAAATATTTTTATAATGGTTAAAAATTCTCAAAATTGTCAATTTTATCATTCTACAACAGTGCTAGATAAAAGTAAAAAACATACTTCTTCTACTTCTAGAATTTCTAGAAAAGCTAAAAGGTTTTGGTTAATAAGACAAGTTCGTTATTTTTTGATTCGCTTATTGAGATTGCGAGAAACACCTCCAGTTATTGCTAGGGGTTTAGCAGTTGGAGTGTTTTCTGGATTTATCCCTTTATTTGGATTGCAAATGATTTTAGCTTTGGTTTTTGCCGTTTATCTTAAAGGTAATAAATTTGCTGCTTTTGCTGCTACTTGGATTAGTAATCCTCTTACTTATGTTCCCATTTATTGGTTTAATTTTAAAGTGGGTAAGCTGTTTTTAAAAGGCACTGAATTACCTCTTTCTGATTTAGATTTTCAACTTAATTGGCAATCTTGGTCTAAAATGATGGAGTTAGGTTTTATCTTTGTAATTACTTTATTTATTGGTTCTATTTTTATGGGACTTTTGGCTGGTTTTGTGACTTATTTTTTGTCTAAATATTTGATTACTCGTTTTCAATCTCGTCATTAGTTAAAGTGTCTAATTCTTGAAAGTTTATTGCTATTAAATCTTCAATTTTTTTGATGTTGGGATTTCCTGCTAAATAGCCAATTCCTCGGTGTAAATGAATCCTAAATTGATTAGCTAGGGTTTCTTTGTCTGTCTCTAAACCATCATTATGACATCTTTGTTTTAAGGCAATTATTAGTATGTCTGATAATTCTCCTCCAAAAATTCGCCAACTCATTTCTACGTTACTATATTCTTGAATTGGTGTGTGAGATGTTTTGCTTTCATCTGCTAATGAGAGGCAAAATGCCCATCGACAAAGTATATTCCATTGTTCTATTTTAGTATAACGTTTGAGTCTGATAAGTTGATCTTTTGCTTTTTGTGAGATTCTAATTCGATCGAGTGGTGCTTCCATAATTGTATTTTTTAGTTCTATTTTTTTGATAGTTAGTATCTTTTTGATTACCAAAAATAACCGGGAACAATAGTTGTTTGACTTTTTTTGCCATCGTATTTTAGCAGATATTCTCTGGCAATTGTTTCTTGTTTTCTTAACTTTTCTATTTCAGTTTTTTCGATTTCAGTATCAGTAGAAAGTAAGATAACTTGGTGGGAAGCTTGGGGAAAATAACGCTCGATTAAATTGTTTCGATGGGAGGAATCTAATCTTCCTAATGGTGTATCTATGGTGATAGGTAAATTGCAATCTGATACTTCTGCTAATCCCCATAAAAGCGCGATGGCAAGTAGTTGTTTTTCTCCTGCTGAAAGTCGATGTTTTGGGATTTCTGTAGTATTAGAATCGTAAATTGATATTTTGAAATTATTAGTATCTATTTCTACTCGATTGACTAAATCGGATTTGTGGAGTAAATATCTAAATTTTTGGGTGACACTTTTTTCTAATTTACTAATTTTTTTGAGAGCTAATTTATGTTTGAATTCTTTTAGTTTGCTTTTTACTTTATCGATGGAATTAATAATATGTTGGTCATTTTGTCGATCAATTGCTTCTTTGCTATAGCTTTCTAATTCTTTTTTAGATTCTATTAATTGCCGATTAATTGCTTCTAATTCTTTTTTTGCTTCTAGATAAGACTTTTCTAATTTAATAGATTCTTGGGTGGCATGATTAAATTCTTCTTCTAATTTATTATATTCTTCTGGTGAATCTGCTACCGCTATTTCATCCATAGTGAATTGGATATTTTCTTCTATTTTTTGTACTTCTTGAAGTTTTTCTTGAACTATTTCTTGCTTTTTTGGGAGTTGATTATTAAGTATATTTCTAAACTGATTTAAGGTTTGACTATCTATTCCTAACCATAGAGATTGTTGGGATGCTTTTTGAGTTAATTCTTGATTTTCTTGCTCCAAAAAATACTCGATTTTATTGATTTTTTCTGGATTTAAAGAGATTTTGCTTAGATAATTTAGTAATCTGCGATCGCGAGATTGCATAATATTAAGAGCCATTTTTGCTTGCTGACATTTTAATTCTTCTACCCCTTGAATTTCGGCTTGTTTTAAGAGAGGAGAAATTAAAGCTAAGGGCAAAAAACCAGCAGCTAAAGTTTGGAATTCTTCATTTATTGATGAAGTGGAATTTTTTAAAGTTTCTAATTTATTCTCTAATTCTGATTTAGCTTTAGCAATTTTACTTCCTTCCGATTTAAACTTTTCCCGAACTTTATCACGATGTTTATCTGCTTTTTTCTTATCTTTTGATAGGGTATTTAATTGTTTTTCAGCCTTTTGTTTTTCTTTATTTAACTTAGCAATAATTGCTTCAATTTCTTCCAATTTAGCTAACTGAGAATTAGTGGCTATGGCTTTGCGTTTGCGATTAGCTAAAACATCCAAATCACTTGATAATATTTCTGTCAATTCTAAACCTAATAAAGACTTAATTGCTTCTATTACAGATTGAGTAAGAGTATCTTGTTCAGCTAATTCTTTAACTTCTTCACCATCAAAAAGGAAAAGATTAGAAATACCAATTGGTAAAATACTTTCAATATATTCATCCCAAGTATTATTAATATTATTATCTACCCAATCGATACTATTATCTTCAGTAACTTTCAATTTATCTTTAACATCTTTTTGATTTTTACTCCATTGGCGAGTAATTCTATATTCAATATTTTGGTTATTTCTAATATGTTTAAAAGCTAATTCTATAGAGGTAATTTCATCAGGTTTTGTTTGATTATTAATAGATTGTAGAAGAAATTGACTGTAGCTTAAATTCCCACGAGTTGAACATTGTGCCCTATGGCCATAAAGACTCAGACGAATAGCATCTATTAAAGTAGTTTTTCCCCCACCATTCATACCGCCAAAAAGAATAATTGGGCGAAAGTTACTATCTATTTCGGGATTAAGATTAACAATATGTCTGCCATAATATGGTCCAAAATTTTGCAATACTAATTCAAGAAAAATCATCTGGTTTTGAAATATTAATTATTACTTTGATTATGATATGATACCAATGGAAAATTGATAATTTCTTTACACTAATTTTGTTTTACACTAATTTGTTTTACAGTTTTTTTACAGTAATTTTGTTGATACTAATTTTCTTTTGGAAATTTAATATTTCCCCAAGTTAATTGTTTTACTTTACCAGCATCTCCTTCACTTACAGCATTTTTTAAATCTCTTTTGAGACGGGCATTTTCTAAGGCTTCTTCCTTCGATCGAGAGCTTGTTTCAAAACATTTTTCTAGGGCATCATAGATACCAATTCTGCGAGATTTTGTATAATATTGACGCTCAGTATCTAACAGTTTAGCCATCAATTCTAACAGCATAGTATCTTCGTCACAAATTTCTTCTAATATATCCCATTCGTCACTACCTAAAAGATTATTACCGGCACCGACGCGAATATCAATAAATTCTTCTCCCGTTACTTCTTTATAAATACGAGGCAAACTATCATCAAATTCGTGTTTTTGTTCTAACCAAATACTTCTAATTTCGCTTAATTCTTCATGGGTAATTAAAGTAATATCCCTCATTTCTTCCGGTGCAGTTTGACGAACTTTCACTTGTGCTTCCAATACTTTTCTTAACCAATATTCTCGCCAATATTTAGTATAAGGACCTGGAATATTTTCAATAGTAGTTTTTCCATCTACATTTTTTTCAAATAAATCTACTGTTCCATAGATTCGACGGAAATCTCTACGATCTCGATCGTTTTCTATATCTAATTCATTGCGAATATCCAATAAAGGCTGTAACCAGTCTTTTTCATCGTCATTTTGAATCATGGCTTCCATGGATTTATCCTTACTAACCATTGTGCAAACCCAACAGCCAAAACGTGAATCCCCACAACTTGGGGTAGAAGTATCAATGACTAAAGGGCATTCGTTATCTGCTGTAGCACCTTGATACATATTCAATAACTCTTTGTTAGTGTATCCCCAAGGATTTTCCCATTGCAAGAGATACATCCAAACTTCATCAGTACGCCAGTCTTCGATTACACTATATATTAATGAATTTGGTAAGCGGGAATTTACGCTAAGTCTTTCACGCCATCTCCCTTTTTGGTGCTTTTCCATCCGTTGTGCCCTAGCAGTACTTTCAGCCTTACGAATCCCTAATGCGATAATTGTTTCCCCATGTATTTTAATTCTTTCCCTAATAAAGGCATTGGCGGGATTTATTTTCATTCTATCTGTACACCAGCGAAATCCTCTCCTGGGGGCGGGATAACCTTTGCCAATTAGGCACGTCCAAAAGCTTTCCTTAGTTTCTGGATAGATTAAATGTGCTTCCATGGGCATGGTTTGTTCTGCTGCTGCTTTATTTATTTGAGCTATAGATTTACTCACCCAAGCTGCTACAATAGGATTTTCCACTCTTGTATCGGTAGTTAGCACATAAATCTTTTTTTGGCGTTTTTCTTCAGGAAGCTGCTTAATAGCATTCCAAATCAGTTGTAAAACTGCGGTACTATCTTTTCCTCCAGAATACCCTATCACCCAAGGGATATCATTTTCACAGTATAATTCTTGAATTTCTAGGTTGAGTTTGGCTATATCTTCTACTAATTCTTCTACTGTGCGAGGTGGGAATATGGATATTTGCTTTCCTATCATGTTTTTTTCTCCTAATATTTTATTATTTTTAGTTTTTTTATAGTATTAATACTAGTTTTATATAGAAATTAAATAATTATTTATCTTGTTTAAATCTTTTTAATTAAGATAATAACTTTCATAGGTACTGGAGTAATCACGTGGGAATTTGTGGCAGAATTTTATTTTAGCAAAGATTCTCGAAAAAGATACTGTCTAGAATTAATTTTTTACTAAATATTTTTACTAGATAAATTTAACATTTAATGTTGCTGTAGTTTTGATAAATTTAAAGCAGTAATTACTAAACTAAATAGTTTCTAATAAACTAGGATAATTGTATTAGACAGAGAATTTTAACTAGTTATAGACTTAAAGAATTGATTGAGTCTAGTAAAAAACATAATGAGTAGATAAAAAGGTAGAAATGAAATTTGATCGAGAATATTTTAAGTTGATTTTACCCGGAAGTAAAAATGTTCCTACAATGATAAATGCTATTATTAGAGCTACTATTCAAGCTCAAGAGGATAGCAAAAAAGAAGATTTAACTTTTCGTCAAGTACATATTTTTCATACTGAAGAATCATTACACGCTTTAAGCACTTCAACATCTTGGCAAGAAGCTTTAAATTATTATAAGATTTCTTCAACTACTTTAGTACACCATGTAACAAAGATAGAAGATTCCAATAGTGATAGATTTGAAGATCTTGCAGAGCAATTACGAACAATTGTTAATCCTTTAGACAATGCACAATACTATATTGATGTAACCAGTGGTATTTCAGCACTCAAATCTATATTAGCTGTTTTTGCCTATGTACTAGATATAAAAAATGTATATTCATTAGAAATCTCTTTTACAGACAATAAACAACGTAATTTATTTTACCATCAGTTAAAAAAATGTAATCTAAAGATAGAATATCGCAAGTTCCCACCAATAAGAGAATTTGATTTTTTTGGCAAATTCAATTATGTAGAAATTCTACGTTATCATTCAATAATTGATGAACTTATTAAAAGTTTGAAACCTTTATCACCTAATGATTTTGATTTTGAACATCTTCGAGAATCACTTTTATCCGGAGTTCATTCTCGTTTGATTGGTGAAGCTACTGAGGAATCTTATAGTTATCGTCATTCGATTTTTGCTTCTTGTGCTGGCATTGAAGAAGTTGCAAATATTGTTTTAACTTTGATCTCAAATCAAAACAAATCTTGGGAGAATTTAACCCTTGGACCTAAATTAGATCAGATTCACCAATTTTTTTCTAGACATCCAAAATATTTTATTAATGCAGAAACATTAGGATTTCTTACGAAATTAATTACTTCAGTAAGAAATGAGATGGCTCATCCTTCAAAAAAAAATAATTATTCTAAAGAAATATTAGATATTCAATCTCGCTTATCTTCTCAATTAGCATTTGCATTTTTACAATTTACAACTAAAGCAATAAATGCTTTCCGAAATCGAAATGGTGAAATTATTAAAGTTAAAGAGCTTGACACTCCTCATGAAGAAGATAAAACAATTTTTTACTTTGGATTTGATGGTGATTCTACTGGTGATTATTTAGATATAGGATTTAAGCAATCTAGTGAAGAAATAGTGAGACAAAGAAGCCAAAATATATATAAAACCATTGAAGAATTAAGAAAACTTATCTATAAAGAAACAAAAGATCATAGTAGTGTAATTTTTGCTGAAGGTGATAATATTCTTTTCAAAGCTCGTTATCAAGTTAGCTTACTTAATAAACTACAAAAAATCTATAAAGATAAAACAGGATTAACTGCTACCATAGGATATGCTAAAACATTACGGGAAGTTTCATTAGCAATGCGTTTATCTAAAGCAAAAGGTGGAGATAGTATTATGGGCATAGCTTTAATGAATTCTGAAGATATAAGTAGTATAGAATCAAAGCTAGATTAATTATTTTTTCCATGATTAAATTTCTTCTAATCAATTCAAAATCATCGAATTAAAAACTAATGAATACAAACTACAAAAAGACTTTATCTTATCTAGCATTAGGATTATTAATAGTTGTATTGCTAACAATAATCCGAAATATAGGCTAGTAAAAGTGCTAGTTAAAAATAGTTTCTAGAAAATGAAGCAGGTTTTCATGAAAATCTTCAGTTGCTCGCATATAACAAGCATGACCAGCATTTTCCAAAATCATCTTACGAGCATTAGGCATAGCTTTTATGAGTAAATCTGCCTGAGAAACTGGCACTATAGAATCATTACTCCCCCAAATAGCCAGAGTTGGCAAAGGAATTCCTTGCAACTGTTGAATAAATTGACCAATAGCTACCGGAGCAACTGCCACAAAACCACTTAATTTGTAGAAATTTTGAGCAACTAGTGGCAAACTAAAACCACCACTCATAGAAGGAGAAATAACTACAGGGGATTTTAAATCCAAAGCTGCCATCAATTCTAATAAAAATTTATGACGAGGAAGGGAACACATTTCAGATTCACCATATCCCGGTAAATCAACAGCAACAACATGGTATCCTGATGTGGCCATTAAATCTAATGTGCCTAAATCTTGCCAAGTTTGAGAGCTAAAATTTCCACCATGTAAAAATAAAATTGTCTTTGGTGCTGTCTCCAAAACCTCTTTATAATGAATCTTTGCTCCTTGAATTTTTATAGTTCGATCATTAATTTGCGTCATGAATTTTTTGAGGATTAACTATCAGTATTTATAAAAAAATATCGACAAATTATCGAATAGTTTCCGCCTGACCTAGAGGAGAGAAACGAATTTCAATACGTCTTCGAGTAGCATCTGGTTGACGATTTGCCGAAGCAAAACCTCCCGATGGTAAAAATAATTGTGCAGCAGAATAAGCCCGAAATTCTAACCCTTGTAAACGCCCTCTTGTTTGAACTTCCTGAAGCTTTTTAATAACTTCTAAAGCCCTTAATAAACCCAAATCAGCATTTGATCCTGGTCTTAAAATACTAACAGATTTTTGACCTTTTGCCACCTCTTCTAAATTGGCATCTAAATTGCTATTACCATTAATAATTTGACCATCTGTATGGCCAATAATTTCTATAACATAAATATCTCTTTCTCTAGCAATATTCTCAATTTTTGGTACTAATTCTTGTTCAATATAAAGACTTAATTGTTGTGGTAATTGGGCACTACCGGATTGAAAACGATACTCTCCCGAATCTTGAATTACTAACACTGGAGGTGCTAATTTTAAGTTAACAATTTGCTCTTCTAACTCCGTTGATTCATCTTCTAATTGAAGTATTTGGGTTTCCAATTCTGCAATTATTTCATTTCTTGATTCAGCATATTGATTTAATTCATTGGTAACTCTATTTAATCTTCTTACTTCACCTTTTGCTTCAGTTAATTCTTGATTACTTTGGGATAATTGACTTTTTAAATTGCCGATTTGTTGCTGTAAAACTGTTACATTTTCGCTCAAAGTTTCTTCAGTTTCTTGGGCAACATATTTTAAAAAAACCGCCCTAAATAATGCTAGAAATAAAAATAAAGTAAGAATCATTACGGCATTAGACATCAAATCGGTAAAGGATGGCCAAATATTAAATTCTTCTACTTCTTCTTTTCTTCTTTTAAAACGTTTACTCATTATTGTCCCTAATTTTGAGCATAAATTTTTGATTAATAAAGCTAATTTGTTCCCCTACTTCTAACATTTTTTGCATGGAAGCTTGCATAGTTTGTAGAGTATTTTCAATAGATTGAGTGGATTTTTTTAGCACTAAAGATGATTGGGAAAATTGATTTTGAGAAATAGCTAAATCTTCTATTGCTGATGATAATTTCTCGGCAAATCTACTTTGTTGAATGGTATTTGCTGCTTTTCTTAAATCCCCTGCACTTTGTTCGATGCTAGCTGATGAATCTCTTAAACTACTATATACTTCCTCAGCTAAATTGGCTACTCTTTTATTTTCTGCTACCATTACTTCCACAGGAGAGGCTAAAGATTCAGTAATTGCTTGTTCTAAATTATTAATAAATATCCTAAATTCTCCTACTAAATTATCAATGCCTTCTTTAACAGGATGATAGGTTGGCAATTGTGGCAAATAAATATTATCAACATAATCTTCTAGGGAATTAATAACACTAGATTTAGCTAAATTAGTATTCCAAGTAAAATTAATTATAGTTAATAAAGAACTAGCAGCAACGGCAATTAAACTAGTAACAAAAGCAATACCCATACCTTGAAGCGGTTGATTTAATTCTGCAATTAAACTTTGAACATCACTAACATCAACTTGACTAATAGTTTGACTTAAATTTGCTAAATTGATGGTAATTCCTAAAAAAGTTCCTAATAGTCCAAAACCCAATAATAGATTAGGTAAAGTTCTAGTTAATGTTTCAATTTGTTCACAACGTAAATTTAATCCTAAAAAGGAAAACTTTTCTTGACTATAAATATTTTCTATTAAAGCGGTGGTATTAATTTGTTCAATATTTATCGTTCCCTGTTGCAATCTTTGCTCTAAATTGGTGATAATTCTAGGTTCTTGCCCTTGTCTATTTCCACTTAAGATTCTTCTAGTTTTAAGAGCTAAAAAACTTAAATGTTGAGCCAGAAAAAAACGTAATAAAATAGAGACAAAAGTAGGTAAAATTATCAAAAAGATACTGAAAAAAATTAGATAACTTGGTAAAAGCCCAAAGAATTCAAGCATAATAATATTTTGATGATTTATGGTGATGATTTATGGTGATGATTTATTTTTCAACTTGTTCATAAGCTGCAACTATTCTTTGCACTAGGGGATGACGCACCACATCGGCTTGGGTAAATTGACAAAAAGCTATTCCTTCTACTGATTTAAGGATTTTGCTAGCTACTGTTAATCCTGATTGTTGATAGTGGGGTAAGTCAGTTTGAGTAATATCTCCCGTGACAATCATTTTGGAAGAAAAACCTAACCTTGTTAAAACCATTTTCAGTTGAGCTGGAGTAGTATTTTGTGCTTCATCAACAATAATAAAAGCATTATTAAGGGTACGCCCCCTCATATAGGCTAGAGGAGCTACTTCTATTCTACCTTTTTCCATTAAATCTGGTATTTTGCTGGGTTCAATAAATTGGTAAAGGGCATCATATAAAGGCCGTAAAAAGGGGTTGACTTTTTGTTGTAAATCTCCTGGTAAAAAGCCTAATTTTTCTCCTGCTTCTACCGCTGGGCGGGTTAAAATGAGACGATCGTATTGATTTTTTAGTAAAGCATCTACCGCTAAAACTGCCGCCAAAAAAGTTTTTCCAGTCCCCGCAGGCCCGATACAAAAGGTAACATCGTGTTTTTGTATAGCTTTAATATATTGACGTTGACGGAAAGTTTTCGCTCGAATCTCTTCACCTCTTCTAGTAGACGCAAGAATTTCTCCTTGTAAATCTTGGTATTCGTCTACTCTTCCCGTATCTAATGCTTGAAATGCTGTGAGAATATCAGGTTGAGATATGGTTTTTGCTTTAATCCAATATGGTTTAAGGGATCGAATTAAATTCTGACATCGTTCTACAGGCTTAGGTTTACCAAAAATTAGTAAATCTTGTCCTCTAAGTACTAATTGTGCTCCAGTTTGACGGGAGATAAATTTAAGATTGATTTCATTTTCTCCTGCTAAGGCGATGGCGCTTTCAGCATTTGGTAATTGAATTGTTAAGGATCCTTCATTCATCAAGATTTATTTGATCTGGGAAATTTTAATTTAAATTTAGTGTTCATCATATTGTAGCATAAAATATTACTAAGTCGTCACCTTTGACAGTTGCTTGAGAAAGAGCAGAAAAAGCGGTTTGAATTAAGCTTTCAGGGGAAAGTTGGGGATTAGGATTAACGCTTGCCACTCCTAAACGATAGCTAAGAATTTGATGTTGATGTTTGTCAGAAGAAATTTTTAAATCTATAAATTTTCGTTCAATTTCATCAGCTAAATGTAAGGCAACACTTCCGTGGGTATATGGTAAAAGTACCATAAATTTTTCTGACTCATAACGAGCTACTAAATCGCTGGGACGTTTTGCTACTGAAACTATAATATTGGCAAACTGTTTAAGATATGTCTCAAATAATTCTTTATCTCCGGAATATTGTAAACTTTTACTTAATTCTAGAGCTAAAATCATTAGTGAAATATGTTCTTGTTCTTTTACCATTCTTTGCCATTGACTTTGGAGATATTCTTCAAAATAGCGGCGAGATGCTAATTTAGTTACTTGATCTAAAAGCATTTCTGGAGGTAGAGAATTTCTCAACCCATGGTTTCTTTTTCCCTCTATTTTTTTTTCTTCTTCCTTAACTATGAGGGTTTTTTGATAATTATTATTCTCTATTCCATAAGGTATTTCTTGATAGCAATGAGGACAAAACCAATAGAGTTTTCCCGATCGAATGTGAGACAATAACAAGGAAGAACAAAATGGACAGATATGTTGATGATTCATTTTATATTTTTTTTAATGTTTATATTTTTAAAAGTATTAACTAGAGAAATTAAAGATTATTTTGCTAATTTTAATAGCTCCCTTTCTAAATAGGCTAAACTTAAGAAATATCAATTAATCTCTTTTTTTACTATTATTTTTCATAACTAGCACAAATTACAATTAATTTAACAAAACGACAATAAACTTTGGCAATGTTTATTAAATCAAACTAAAAATAAACTCAAAAATAAAGATGTGATACAATAATAAATTAATTAATACTAACTGCTAGAAAATACAAGTAAATGCTGCTATTGCAATTTAGCACTTCTCACTATTGTCGAAAAGCACGACTAGCACTGGGTTATAAAAAAATAAATTATCAGGTAGAAAATCTAACTCCTGGATTACATATTTTTAAGGTTAAACCCTTAAATGGTTTGACAACATTGCCCATTTTATTACCACAAGAAGAAGGCCAACCAAAATGTATTGCAGATTCTACAAATATCTTTAAATATCTTCAAGAATATACTCCATCTCCTAGTATCATTCCCTCTAATCCAGAGGAAAAAACTAAGGCTTGGTTATTAGAAGATTGGTTAGATGAAAGTATTGGCACAGCAACTCGTTTTGTTTATTATCAATTCCGTGCTAATGAAGGCAAAAATCTCGATCCGAGTCTCTCAAGTCAGTTAGTAATTAAGGTAGTAAGAATGCAATATTCCATAAATTCTGCCGCAGTTGAATTGGCAAAAAAACGTTTACAAACAGCATTTGAAGTACTATCTATTTGGAAACAACAACCTTTTTTAGTAGGAGATAGTCTCAGTGTTGCTGATTTGAGTGGTGCGGCTCTTCTTTCTCCTTTAGCACGAATTCCCGAATATCGTCAGAATTATCCTTGGTTATTTGAAAGGATTATTCAGATTCATGAACTCTGTGGGGAAAATCTCCCTCCAGGTTTAGAATCAAAATCTATAGTAAAGGAGAATTAAAATAATTAAAACTTGATAAAAATTGATTTAAAATGTTAATACTATGTTTTAGTATTAATATAGTTCATCAGATAAATTATATCTATTAGTAAAATATCTCTTAAAGAAGATATCTTTAGTTTGATTTCCTAATTATTGGTAAAAAAAGCAATTATTTTAAAAATTCTTAGTAAAAGTTCCTTGATATATAAATATCTTCAAAAATTTGACTCATGGTTTAAGAGGTTTTATGAAAGTTGGAAATTTAGTAATTGGATTCCTATTTATTTTATTAGGATTATTGCCTATCAGAGATGATGTGATGGCTTTACCGCCCCCAGAAGATACTCCTGAAGAGGTTTTGCGCTCTCAAATAATCACTGAAGCTCGATCGCCTTTTGATAATAAACCTTTAAGTGCAAGTGAATATGCCATATTGCAAACACAAATAGCCCAAAGCAATTTACCCCCTAATTTATCTCCTGAAGTTAAAGACGTTATTTTTCTTTTGCAATTATTTAAGCTATTAAATACTTTTATTCCTTTCCTGTAATAAGTCTATAATTAATTGTGATGAAAATGTTTAGAAATTAATCTATAAAAAAAAATTTAAATGGTTAGCAATATTTCTCAAGAAGAAGTCTATAAAATTATTAATAATCTCCATAATGATCCCTTTTCAGTTCTTGGTTCTCATTTAGAAGAAAACAAAAATGGACAAAAAAGTTGGATTGTCAGGACTTATTTACCTGAAGTAACCTCTGTATCCGTGATCTATTATGAAAAAAACAGGAAAAAAGAATGCTCTATGTCATCTTTATACCACCCTCATTTTTTTGAATGTAGGATTGAAATTCCTGAATTAGTGAATTACCAACTGAAAATTCTTCAAGAGGAAACAGAAAAAATAATTTACGATCCCTATTCTTTTCATTACTCCCAGATAACAGAATTAGACTTACATCTATTTGCTGAAGGAAATCATTACCGTATTTACGAAAAATTAGGCGCACATATTACAGAAATTAATGGCATTAAAGGAGTATTCTTTGCAGTTTGGGCACCCAATGCTCGAAATGTTTCGGTTTTAGGAGATTTTAATAACTGGGATGGTAGATTCCATCAAATGCGAAAACTTCAAGATAGTATTTGGGATTTATTTATTCCAGAAATTGGTGAAGGGACAATATATAAATACGAAATCAAAAATCAACAAGGCCATATCTATGATAAAATCGATCCTTATGGATTTCAACATCAACTATTACCCTATCCAGTTTCTGTTATTGTAGATTTGGATAAATACAAATGGGAAGATAGTGATTGGTTAGAAAAACGCAGAAAGACTGAGCCACTAGATCAACCAATATCTATATATGAAGTACATTTAGGATCTTGGTTACATGGTTCTGTGGATGATAAAACTCCTCTTTTGAGTGGAGAAATAGAATCTAAACCTCTTTCTGATTGGAAACCAGATGCTAGATTTTTGAGTTACTATGAATTAGCAGATAAACTAATTGATTATGTTAAAAAATTAGGCTATACTCATATAGAATTATTGCCAATTGTCGAACATCCTTATGAAGGATCTTGGGGATATCAAGTCATAAGTTACTATGGACCTACCTCTCGCTATGGGAATCCAGAGGATTTGATGTATTTGATCGATAAATGTCATCAAAATGGAATTGGAGTGATAATGGATTGGGTTCCTGCCCATTTTGCTAAAGATAAATATGGTTTAGCTTATTTCGATGGTACTTGTCTTTATGAATATGAAGATCCTCGTAGAGGAGAACAAAAGGAATGGGGTACTTTAGTATTTAACTATAGTTCTAAAGAAGTATGTAATTTTCTAATTTCTAATGCACTTTTTTGGTTAGATAAATATCATATAGATGGCATTAGAGTGGATGCAGTAGCTTCCATGTTGTATCTAGATTATGGCCGCAAAGAAGGAGAATGGATTCCCAATGAATACGGTGGCAGAGAAAATTTTGAAGCTGCTGATTTTTTGCGTCATCTTAATAGTGTAATTTTTAATTATTATCCAGGAATACTTTCTATAGCTGAAGAGTCAACTACTTGGCCGATGGTTTCTTGGCCTACTTATGTGGGAGGTTTAGGATTTAATCTAAAATGGAATCTGGGTTGGATGCACGATATTTTAGATTATTTTCATATGGACTTCTGGAATCGTCAGTATCATCAAAATAACATTACTTTTAGTATGTGGTATCATTATAATGAAAATTATATGTTGGTACTATCTCATGATGAAGTAGTTCATGGTAAAAGTAGTATTTTAGGGAAAATGTCTGGGGATGAATGGCAGAAATTTGCTAATGTTCGTTGTCTATTTAGTTATATGTTTTGTCATCCCGGTAAGAAAACTATGTTTATGAGCATGGAATTAGGTCAATGGAGTGAATGGAATGTGGGTACTGACATTGAATGGCATCTTTTACAATACGAACGTCACGAAAAACTAGGAAAATTTTTTACAGATCTGAATAATTTATACAAAAAAGAACCTGCCCTTTATAATCAGGATTTTGATAAGAAGGGTTTTGAATGGATTGATTGTAATGATAATCGTCATAGTATTGTTTCATTTATTCGTAGAAGTAAGGATTTAGAAGATTTTGTGGTGGTAGTTTGTAATTTTACGCCTCAACCTCACAGTCATTACCGTATTGGTGTGCCTGAATCAGGTTTTTATACTGAATTGTTTAATAGTGATGCTCGCCCTTATGGTGGTAGCAATATGGGGAATCTTGGGGGTAAGTGGACTGTTGATTGGTGGTTTCACAATCGTCCTTATTCTCTGGATCTTTGTCTCCCTCCTCTCGGTGTCTTGATTTTAAAACTTGATCGAAATAAAAAACCAGAAGTCATTGAATCATAAAATTTATTTTGTATTATTAATTTTTAAAGATTATTTTTAGGTTAAAAAAATAAAAAATATTTTTAATGAAACATATAAAAATATAAAAACTAAGAATAAAATTTAAAATAAAGAATAAATCTAATCAAAAAAATATTATTTATTAGTTATTGCTTAATTTAACTTATGGAGTTACTAGATTAAAGTTATTTAATTAAGGAACCCAGGCCATCCGGAAACCCAAAAATTCATAACCCTTATTACGCCTACGGCCCTCTCGATCGGCAGAACGACAAGTTTTAGTATCACAGCGCATAGAAGCACCTCTAACTACTTGTTGTTTAAAAGTATAACCATTATCGATCCAAGCTTTGCCATCAGAAGGGGCACCCTCGTAACTATAATGCCAACTATCGGCACACCATTCCCAAACATTGCCATACATATCATACAATCCAAATCCATTGGCAGGAAAAATTCCCACTTCAGTAGTGGCTCCTCGACAAATTCCTTTGGGCTGATTTTGATAGATATAATCTCCATCAGAGGTAATTCCAACAGCTACGGTTTCTGCTAAAAAATGTGCTGTTGTAGTGCCTGCACGACAAGCATATTCCCATTGAGCTTCTGATGGTAAAGTGCATTCTTTTCCAATAATTTTAGATACTTTTTCGCAAAAGCTAACACAATCCTCCCATGAAACACATTCCACAGGACGATTAGGTCCTTTAAAACGGGAGGGATTATTACCCATAATCAATTCCCATTGAATTTGAGTAATTGGATATTTAGACATAAAAAAAGCAGACAAATCTACCCAATGTTGCGGGCTTTCCCGATCGATTCCAGGAGTGCCCATCATAAATCTACCACTTGGGATATAGACTAACTCCAAATTAATCTCATTGCCTAAACTATCAACTCCTAAAACATCATTAATATATTGAGCTTCTTTATTTTGACAATTGATAATTTCTCCTTTATTATTAACAGTAAATATCTGAAAAGAAAAAGTCTTAAGGGGGATTTGCCGTTTTGGTGGAAATAATAATTCTAACCATTCTGCCATTGTCTGAGGGCGATTTTCGGGATATAATTCCATTCCTTTCATAATCGCATCATTAACATGATCGCTAATTTCAGGATTAAAATGTTTTGGGGGTTGTAGAGAAATTCCTTGTTCACGATATTCCGCAGGTATTACTTTCATCATGGTTAACATATGATATAAAGTAGCAGCTAAAGCATAGATATCCGTATAAGCACCTCTTTTACTTTGGATATGATATTGTTCAATAGGGGCAAATCCTTCTGTTTTCACATTAGTATGAGTTCTTGTTTCATTTTGTACAAATTCTCTAGCGATACCAAAATCAATTAAAACTGCTCGTTTAGAATTCTCCCATAACATGATATTATCTGGTTTCACATCTCTATGAAGTATACCATTTTTATGAACATGAATTAAAGCCTCTCCTATCTGTTTAATATAACTTAAAGCTTCTAATTCTGATAATTTTTGATTATATTTAGAGTGGTAATATTCTAGATATTCTCCTAAATGTTGTCCTTGGATATACTCCATATCCATATACCAAAAGTTTCCTTCTTGAAAAATATCATTAACTTTGACAATATGGCGATGGTTAAATCCTTTAAGTTTAAATGCTTCTTTGAGAAAATTTTCTTGATGTTTAAAGTATTCTTTTTCTGGTAAAGCTTGAATATTAGGATTGAGAGTTTTAATGGCAACTAATTGCCGATAATTATTTCCTATTTGCTTAATTGCTTTATAGGTTACTCCAAAACCGCCTCTCCCTAACATTTTTTCTATGGTGTAGGTGTATCGGCCGTTTTGTAGTTGATCTCCTGGTTGCTTGTATTTCATTTTTATTGTATTTAGTAGTAATATATAGTAAGATTTGATGAATTGTTAATATTATATTAATTCAGTCGTTTTTGTTACTTTTTAGGTATTTACTAATTGAATGCAATCTCTTTTAATTTAATTTTAATTTAATTATTATTCAGTATAATTAGATATATTTTATCTTATTTTTCTCTTTGACACCAAGCCCTAACTAACTTAATCTCATCATAGCTATAATTTTTTCCTAAATATTCTTTTAAGGTTTTGAGAGATTTTTCTCCTACAACTTTTATTGCTTGGATAATGATTTGTTGTTTGACTGGTATTACTAGCTTATCTAGATTGATTGGTTGTTTCATTTCTATTAAATTAGCTAGGTGATCGATAATTGTATTTGTCTTTAATCCTCTTTTTTGGGCAATTTCTTCGATTGATAAGTCTTGTTGATAATATTGAAGGGTTTTCATTTCAGTAGTTTTAGGCAAAGGTTCCGGTGGTTTTTGCTGTTGACAAAAGTCCCGAATTTCTGATACAAATCGATGGCCATATTGTTGGAGTTTATAATCATTTACTCCGGAGATTTTGGCAAAATCTTCTTGAGTTTGAGGCTTAATTTGTGCCATGATTTTAAGACTAGAATCGGAGAAAATAACGTAAGGAGCGACGGAATTTTGATCTGCTATATTTTTGCGCAATCGTATTAGTTTTTCTAAAAGTAGCTCTATTTCTGCCATTTTGGGATTATATTCCCCAATAATTCGATCGATAGTAGTACGATTAACTGCAATTTTAACTTCGCGTTTTTTGGTTAAGATTTCCCAACTATATTTATTTAATTTTAATACTCTATAACCATCATTACTTTCATCAACTAATCCTTGATGTAATAAAGATCTGACTAACATTTTCCATTGCTCGGTAGTTACTTTACTACCAATCCCATAAGTTGATAATAAATGATGTCCATATTTTTCTATTTTTTTATTTTTAGTACCTCTTAAGACATTAATAAGATGAATCATGCCAAATCTTTCTTGACATCTAGCTACACAAGATAAAAATTTTTGTGCTTCAATTGTCCAATCTTCTATTGGTTTGGGATCGATACAATTATCACAATTTTGACAATTTCCGGGGAATCTTTCCCCAAAATAATTCAATTGAATTGTCCTGCGACATTCGCTACCTTCGGCATATTCCACTACTTGACGCAATTGTTGATTGGCAATTAATTTTTCATTAGGATTTTCTTTTTGATTAATTAAAAATTCTATTTTTCTGCGATCGTTATAACCAAAAAATAAAATACAATTAGCACTCTCACCATCTCTTCCTGCTCTTCCAGATTCTTGATAATAACTTTCTAAATTGCGAGGTAAATCGTAATGTATGACAAAGCGAACATCAGGTTTATCTATACCCATACCAAAAGCAACAGTAGCCACCATAATTTGAACATCATCTCGGATAAATCTATTTTGATTTAAAGCTCTTTCTTCATGAGTCATTCCTGCATGATATGGTAAAGCTTTAATCTTATTTTTTTGTAGTTTTGAAGCGATTTCATCTACACTATCACGACTTAAACAATAGATAATTCCCGATCGATTTTTTTGTTGACGAATTACTTTTAATAATTGTTTATAAGTATTATGTTCTTTTTCTTGAACTTCATAATATAAATTGGGGCGATTAAAACTGGAGATATGGATTCCGGGATTATTAAGAGTTAATTGATCAATAATATCTTGTTGCACTCGTTTAGTAGCAGTAGCTGTCAAAGCAAAAATAGGAATAGAAGGATATTTGTCCCTAATTTGTCTCATTTGGCGATATTCAGGACGAAAATCGTGACCCCATTGAGAGATACAATGTGCTTCATCTATGGCGAAACTATTGATGCCAATTTCATGGAAAATTCTCTCAAGGAATAGGCTAAATTTCTGGGAAACCAATCTTTCAGGTGCCACATATAATAATTTAATTTTTCCAGAAAGAATCAGGGATTCTCGATGCCGTAACTCTGGTATACTGAGGGTACTATTGAGAAATGTTGCCCCTACACCGTTGTCAATGAGAGTATCTACTTGATCTTGCATTAAAGAAATCAAAGGAGATACCACAATAGTTAAGCCTGGTTTAAGAAGAGCTGGCAATTGAAAACAAAGGGATTTACCTCCTCCAGTTGGCATAATAATCAATAAATCTCTATTTTGTAGTGCTTCTTCGATAATTTTACGTTGCCCCGGACGAAAGCTATCATATCCGAAAAAATCTTTTAATGCTTGTTCTAAGCTTTTTAATTGGTACATGATAAAATTACTAAGGTTTAGTTTTAATTTAAAATTACAATTTATTTTTGTTTGTTATTATGCTCCCATGAGCAAGTATTTAGACGCAGTAATTAAAGTTACTATATTCTCCTAGCATATCAAAAAACAATTTATTTTTGAAGTTGAATAATCTGAAATTTTTATAATGAATTAAGAATAGAGAATTTTTATTTTTAATTACGGATTTAATAATAATAAAAAATCTAGTTAGAGGATAATAATAATGTCTTATAGTGACTTTACCTTAAGAGATGTTTTAAAAAACTTTGACTTGAAATTAGTTGAAAAATCGAATCTTTTCCCTGAAATCTCTCCTTTAATTCCCAGTGATTTTTTAACAGAAATTCTAGCAGAAAATATTCCCTTAGCATTAGGAAGTAATACAGAAAAATCTAGATCTGAATTAATTATTGTGCCAATTTTAATTGAATTAAGAAGACAATTTAAGCAAAAAATTTGCTTTTTTTCTGGAATCAGTTTAAATGTTAAACCTGAAAAAGGATTAAATGGAAACTGTGATTTTTTAATTACGGCTTCGGAAGAATTACTATTAATTAAAGCTCCAATTGTAGCAATAGTAGAGGCTAAAAAAGAGGATTTAACAGCAGGAATTAGTCAATGTATTGCGGAAATGATTGCCGTTCAAATTTTTAATCAACAAGAAGAAAATTCTATTTTACAAATACTAGGTGTAATAACTTCTGGGACCAATTGGCGTTTTTTAACTCTAGAAAATAAAACCCTTAAAATCGATTTAACTGAATATTATTTAAACGATATATCAAAAATTTTAGGTATTTTAGCAGCAGCAATTAAAATAAATATTTCTCTTTAAAATAGGAAGATTTTTTAAAACATTAAAAACTTTTTACTCTTCAGACATTAAGATTTAGTTTTAAGCAATTGTCATAAATATTTTTTCTGATTAATAAATGAGTTGAGAGAATAGATTAATCGTTGAATTTTCTCGATTAATAGTTATAATTAGAATATTATCGTTACCATTTATAGAGTAACAATGAAATACTGGAATCAAGGAGATAGACTACAAAAGGGCAGATACATTATCGAAAAAATACTAGGTACTGGAGGTTTTGCCATTACTTATAAAGCAATTAAATATTTAGAAAATGACAAAACAGAATTGGTAGCTTTAAAAACTCTTAATCCTCAAATACAAAATTTATCCAACACAGAATTGTTTAAATTTCAGGAAAGTTTTGTAAAAGAAGCCTTTTTGCTTCAGGGATTTCAACATCCTCATATTGTTAAGATAAACAATATTTTTTCCGAAGAAGAGATGTGGTTTATTGATATGGAATATATTAAAGGTCCAAATTTATCTGAATATACAAATAACTATAATAATCTATACAATAAAGGTTTACCAGAAAATGAAGCTTTAATTTATATAAAACAAATTGGAGAAGCTTTAATTTATGTTCATAACCAAGGTTTTTTACATCGCGATATTAAACCTCAAAATATAATGTTACGAAAAGAGACAAAAGAAGCAGTTTTAATTGATTTTGGCATCGCTAGAGAATTCGTGCAAGATAAAAGTTCTAGTCACACCAATGATATAACCCAAGGATACGCTCCTATCGAACAATATGAGAGACATAGCAAAAGAGGTGCTTATACAGATGTTTATGCTTTAGCGGCTACTTTATATTATTTACTAACGGTAGTTAAAGTAATCCCAGCTGATTATCGTAAATTAGGAGTTTCTTTGCAGGAGCCGAAGAAATTCAATTCTCAGATTAGTGATGAAGTTAATCATGCTATTCTTAAAGGGATGGAATTATTACCTGAAAATCGCCCTCAGACAATGGCAGAATGGTTAGATTTATTACCATCCATAACTCCCCATTTTAGAGAAACAGATGGCAATAATCAAATCACTGACGAAGAAACTAATCTTTTTATTGATTCTGATACTACTCCACAAGATTTATCTACCGATATTCAACCTCCAATTATTCAAGATGTCAATTTTGAATCTCCAACTACTAAACCTCCCAATATTGAATCTGTAATTTCTGAGTTTTCTAACATTAAATTAATAAATTCAGAAACTCCCACCATTAAAGTGACAACTCCTTTCAATTTAACCTCTACATCTTCTCAATCATACAGTGGTATTTTTAACTTTCAAACAATTAAAATAAATACTGAAGGAAAAATAATCAAACATAAAAATAGACAAACTAAATATATTAGTTATAAATTAGGTGATGAAGTAGAAATAGATTTTGTTTGTATCCCAAGTGGAAGATTATTAATGGGTACTCCTCAGCATGAAAAATACCGCAAGACTAATGAAGGCCCTCAACATTGGGTAGATATTCCTTCTTTTTGGATGAGTAAATATCCTGTAACTCAAGCACAATGGATGGTAGTTATGGGAAATAATCCTTCTCTATTTCAACATCTTGAACGTCCCGTAGAAACAGTGTCTTGGAATGATGCTACGGATTTTTGTAATAAATTATCAGATATAATTTACCAAGAATGCCACCTTCCATCGGAATCTAAATGGGAATATGCTTGTCGCGCCGGAACAACAACTCCATTTAATTTTGGAGAAACTATCCTAAGTAATCTAAGCAACTACTATATAAATAACTATAATGGTAATAAATTTCAAGGAATTTACCGTAGAGAGACGAGTGATGTAGGCATATTTCCTCCAAATGATTTCGGATTGTACGATATGCATGGTAATGTTTGGGAATGGTGTGCGGATAATTGGCATGATAATTATGAAACATCTCCAGATGATGGTAGGATTTGGTTCAACCAAGATGATATTAATTACATTCGTAATGTACTGCGAGGCGGTTCTTGGACTTCACAACCATGGCTTTGTCGATCGGGTAGTAGATATTGGATGAGGCGTGATTTTTGTTATATTGATATTGGATTTAGGGTAATTTATATTGAGTAAAAATTTGGACATAAATATTTAAACATAATTTAGAGACGATAAATATATTATGAATATTTAAAGTTATAGCTTGAAAAAAAAGCTATAATAAAAAGATAGGAGTAAGGATAAAAAATTAAGATATTATTGAAATTTAAAACTTCTCGTTTATTAAAAATTAATTATCCATTTTCCATTGTTAAATATAGCCACAAAATTTCGATAGTAACCATGAAATATTGGCAAAAGGGAGATAAATTACAAGACGGCAAATATATCATAGAAAAAATACTCGGTAGTGGAGATTTTGGAATTACTTACAAAGCAACCAAATACCGAAAAAATGAAACTGAATTTGTTGTCATCAAAACTCTAAATCGCGCTATTCAAAATCGTCCTGATTTTCTCAAACATCAGGAAAATTTTGTCGACGAAGCATTTAAGCTTAAGGCATTTAAACATCCCCATATCGTTAAAATCAACAAACTTTTCCGAGAAAAAGACTTGTGGTGTATAGATATGGAATATATTGAAGGAGAAACTTTAGGTGAACATCTAAAAAAATATCGTAAAATTCATAAACAAGGTTTGCCAGAAGAGGAAGCTTTAAATTATATTAAACAAATAGGAGAGGCTTTAATAGAGGTGCATGAAGAAGGATTTATCCATCGAGATATTAATCCTTATAATATTATGTTAAGAGAAGGGACACAAGAAGCAGTTCTAATTGATTTTGGTAGTGCTAGAGAATTCGTCCAAGATGAAACTGCTGTTCATACTAGTATTATTAATGAAGAATATGCCCCTATTGAACAATATAAGAAAAATGCTAAAAGAGGTGCATACACAGATGTATATGCTTTAGCTGCGACTTTATATCAATTACTCACAGCAGCTAATATTATGCCAGCTAAATTTCGAAAGAAAGGTACTGTTCTAATTCCTCCTAAACAACATAATCCTAATATTAGGAATTATATTAATGATGCAATTATGAAAGGAATGGAATTATATCCAGAAAATCGTCCTCAGACGATGAAAGAATGGTTGGATTTATTATCCACAAGAACTCCAACTCTTATTCCCACTCCTTTAACTAGAACTCTTGCTCAAACAGAAGATCTAGGAAATGAAGCAAATTATTTACCTCCAACAATTATTTTAGCTGCACCAGAAACTCCTCAAAAACCTCAAAGTTATGATATTAATAGGAGAAAATTTCTCAAATGGGGTGGCTTGAGTGTAGCTGGTTTAATTACTACCTTATTTATAGGCAATACCTTACATAAAAATTCTTCTCAATCCTTAAAAATACCTCAAACTGTAACACCAACACCAAACCCATCTCCAACACCAATATCACCTCCAACTTCAACCTCAACCTCTCCACTTTTAACTTTTCAACTCTCTTTAGAAAATTTCAATTTTGAGACAGTTCAGGTTAACAACAAGGGAGAGATTATCAAACGTGAAAATAAAGAAGCTCAATATCGAACTTATCATCTTGGTAATGGCATTACTATAGAATTTGTCTATATCCCCGGAGGTAGATTTCTCATGGGCAATCCACCAACCGAGAAAGGATATCATAAAAGTCAAAGTCCTCAACACGTAGTATATGTACCTTCCTTTTTTATGGGTAAATATCCTGTAACTCAAGCACAATGGGAGGAAGTTATGGGTGATAATCCTTCTTTCTTCAAAGGGGCAAATCGTCCTGTAGAAAAAGTCTCTTGGGATGATTCTGTAGCATTTTGTGAAAAAGTTTCTAAAATTATCCTAAAACAATGTCAACTTCCCTCTGAAGCACAATGGGAATATGCTTGTCGTGCTGGAACAACAACCCCATTTTATTTTGGGGAAACTATTACTACAGATTTAGCTAATTATTATGGACAATCTGTCTATGCTAATGAACCTAAAGGGATTTCTCGTGGCGAAACTACTGATGTAGGGATATTTCCTGCTAATGGATTTGGATTAAATGATCTTCATGGCAATGTTTGGGAATGGTGTGCTGATACTTACCATAATAGTTATGAGGGTGCTCCTACTGATGGAAGTGCTTGGGTTGATGATAGTGAGAATAATTTTCGTACCCTTGTAGCAAGGGGAGGCTCTTGGATTAGTTCTCCAAGATTCTGCCGCTCTGGTAACCGAGATGGCTTGAGTCGCAATAACCGCACTTCTTTTGTGGGTTTTCGTGCCTGTCTACCTTTGAAAAGTTAACTCTTACATCTTAATCAATAATCAATAAGCAAGTGATTTTTGTCTGAAGAATCTTGAATTTTATCCCTTTTTACTCAGTTGATTTTAGTTAAGATGTAGCAATTTTAACTCTTTTTTTTAAGCTATATTACCTTATAATAAGTTTTATCTTAGGTAAATATTCACAAATAATATATAATTTAAGCTCAAAACCCCTAAAATTTGATAATGGTTTATCCATTGGTATAATAAAATTAACATTTTACAATAACTATGAAACACTGGAAACAAGGAGATATCTTACAAGAAGGCAAATATACTATTGAATCCCTCTTAGGTTGTGGTGGATTTGGTATTACCTATAAGGCTAACAAACACTCAATTAATGGTGAATGTGAATTGGTGGCTATCAAAACTCTTAATCCTAATATGCAAGTTGATGTAGATTTTTCTTACCATCAAGAGAAATTTGTTCGAGAAGCTTTTTTACTTAAAGGTTTTGAGCATCCTAATATTATTAAGGTAAAAGATATATTTTTGATGGAAAATTTATGGTGTATGGAAATGGAATATATTCAAGGACCTACACTATTTCAATATGTTGAGGATTATTATGAGAAATATAATCAAAATTTATCAGAAGCAGAAGCTTTAAAATATATTAAAGAAATAGGAGAAGCTTTAAATTTTCTTCATTATAAAGGATATTTACATAGAGATGTGAAACCAGCTAATATTATGTTACGAGAGCCTTTGAAAGAAGCAATTTTAATTGATTTTGGCATAGCAAGGCAATTTGTACAAGATAAAAGTGAATTTCATACTAATTCTCTTACTCAAGGATATGCTCCCCTAGAACAATATGATAAATATGGGAAAAGAGGTGCTTATACAGATGTTTATGCTCTAGCTGCTACCTTATATTATTCATTAACTAGAGCAAAAATTGTACCTTCTGTTTTTCGTAAGAAAGGGGAAAAATTATGCCCTAGAGATGATAATCCTAAAATTAGTTCTGAAGTAAATGAGGCAATTATGTGGGGAATGGAATTATATCCTGAAAATCGCCCTCAGACAATGGAGGAATGGTTATCTTTAATTTTCCCAGAAATGTCAAAATCTAATCTAGAATCTAATCCAGATGTCAAGAATCCCGTTTTTCATACTCATATTGTTCTTCCTTCAAAGCCTACTGTAGCTCTGTCGAAAAATCAAAATTTAACTGAATTTTTTAATAAACATTTAACTCAAAATCTTAATAAAACTCTGATTACTAGGATAAGTCAGATTACTCAACTAGCAAAAAATAATAAGCTTTCGTCTATTAGTAGGAGAAAATTTCTTAAATGGGGGGGATTAGGTGGAGGAGGTTTAATTGCTACTTTAGCCATTGGTAATTTTTTGAAAAAATATTATTCTCAACCTTCAGATATATTAGTTTTACCTACCCCAACTTCTACCATAACCTCACCTCCAACTCTAACTCCTACTCCTACTCCAAAACCTCAAATGTCTTTTGAGACTTCCACTTTTCAGACAATTGAAGTAAATGATCAAGGAGATATAATTAATACAAAAAATAAGGAGGCTAAATGTATTATTTACCATCTTGGCAATGGAGTTAACTTAGAATTTGTTTATATTCCTGCTGGTAAATTCCTTATGGGATCTCCTAAAGATGAAAAAGATAGAGATAGAGATGAAGAACCTCAACACTGGGTTGATGTACCTGCCTTTTTAATTGGTAAATATCCTGTAACTCAAGCACAATGGCATGGTGTTATGGGGGAAAATCCCTCCCATTTTAAAGGGTTTAATCGCCCTGTAGAAAATGTCTCTTGGGTTGATTGTGTGAAGTTTTGTCGCAAAGTTTCCCAATCCATGGCTGTGAAATGCCGACTTCCATCTGAGGCGGAATGGGAATATGCTTGTCGCGCAGGCACTACCACTCCTTTTTATTTTGGGGAAACTATTACTAGCGATTTGGCTAATTATGATGCCCAATATCTCTATCGAGAGGAGGCGAAGGGGATTTATCGGAAGGAAACTACTCAAGTGGGAATTTTTCCTCCTAATGCTTTTGGTTTATATGATATGCACGGTAATGTGTGGGAATGGTGTGCTGATCGATGGCATGATAATTATGAGGGTGCCCCTACTGATGGAAGTGCTTGGGTTGATGCTAGTGAGAATAATCATCTTTTGTTTTATGTAGTACGTGGAGGTTCTTGGTTTGGTCGTCCTCGTCATTGTCGTTCTGCTCTTCGCTACGGTAGCAATAGGGATAATGTGGGTTATGTTAGAGGTTTTCGTGTGGCTTCGGCTTTACCGGATATTGAATTACCTGAAGAATTGGAAGAGTTAAAAGAATAATTGTATTTCTAAGTAATACTAATTTGATAATTAAAGGTTTTTATTTTAATG
>JANQIW010000159.1 GCA_028281945.1 Prochloraceae cyanobacterium PL24a_bin.78 | reverse complement strand
TAAGTAAATAAAATACACTCTTTTTCTCCCAAGCCTCCCAAGTCTTCCCCACTCTCCCTTGTCTCAAGAAACACCAAATCTCCCCATTCCTCCCATTCTCCCCATTCTTCCCATTCTCAAAGAAACCATCCAACTCAAAACCATCACCCATTCTCCCATTCTCCAAAAAACCATTCCCCGTCTTTATTACTATTGCACGAAAAATGAGATTACGTGGCAAAATAAAAAATGGAGAATTAATAAAAATAACCATAGAGGAAAAAACAAACAATGAAAGCACAAGATATAATGACCAAAGACGTTGTCACTATTAAAGGATCGGCAACAGTGGCAGAAGCAACAAAACTAATGAAAGAAAAAGGGTTGCGTGCTTTGATTGTTCAGCGTCGTCATGAAGAAGATGCTTATGGAATCATTACAGAAGCAGATATTGTTTACGAAGTCGCAGCATATGGTAAAAATCCTAAGAAAGTAAGAGTTTATGAGGTGATGAATAAACCATGTATTGTCATTAATCCAGACTTGGGAGTAGAATATGTCGCCCGTTTATTTGGTCAGCTTGGTATTCATCGCGCCCCTGTGATTAAAGAAAAATTATTAGGGATTATTTCCATTTCAGATATTCTCCATAAAAGCGATTTCATTGAGAAACCTAAATCTGTTCTATTAGAAGAAGAAATTATTAAAGCAAGAGATAATGCACGTGCTATTTGCGCTGAAAAAGGTGTAACATCACCTGAATGTGCTACAGCTTGGGATATAGTAGAAGAATTACAGGCAGAAGCCGCTCATCAAAGAGCTAAAAAGCCAGAAAAAACCCACTTTGAAGAATTTTGTGAAGAATATCCAGATGCCTTAGAAGCACGTATGTATGATGATTAGGTTTTCAAGATAAAAATTATAGGAGTTAACTAGACATAATTATAAACTTAACTCCAATCTTCTTGCTCTATTTCCCCAAAGTGAGAAGAAGCTTTTTTCTTTTTGCCATAAATTTCACGAGTTTTTTCATAAAGTTCTTCTTTGCTTAACCCCCAATTATCCATTATTTGCTTAATATTATTTTGAATCTCTTTTGCTCCTGGAAAATTCAAATAACGAATTTCCAATCTAGCTAACTCGGTTAAGTTATCGTTAGTTGGGGATTGATCTAAAAGTGAGTCAATAATTTCCTTATCTTTATGTTCTTGGGGATGTATTTGTAAGAATTGTTCAGACATAATCAGATTTTAAACTTTCAATTTAAACCAAAATACAAGGAGAAAATTCCGAAAAATATCTCCTGAAATTAACTAAATACGAGGAAAAAATTACAGAATTACCTACGAATTTCCTCCCAAATTTGAATACTACTATCAAAAGAACCACAAGCTAAATAATTACCATCTGGACTAAAAGCAAGAGCTTGCACCCAATCTTGATGACCATTATTAAGTATAGTAACAAATTCTCCAGTCTCAATATTCCAGAGACGAACACCATCATTACTAGCCGTGGCTAAAGTTTTACCATTAGGATGAAGAGCCATAGCTCTAATAAAATCAGAATGAGCATTTTCTATGAGTATTTTTAGCTCACCAGTTGCTAAATCCCAAACTTTAACATCACGATCGAAACCAGTAGAAATAAGAGATTTCCCATCAGGAGTAAAAATCAAACTACTAATCACATTACCATGGGGTGTAAAATCAGAAACCAACTGTGCTCTTCTAAGATCCCAAAATCTAACATTGCCATCCCCATCACCACTAGCAATAATGTAACCATTGGGATGAACAGCAATAGAATAAGCAGGATTACCGATAGGATCCAAAATATAGAGAGGGCGTTGGGGAGTAAGACTCCAAACTCTAATGCCATCTAAACCACCACTAACTAAACTGCGACTATCTGGGGTAATTGCTACAGAAAGAACAGAAGAATTATGCTCTAGAAAAATGCCTTTATTCTCCATAGTTTCGAGATCCCAAATATTAATGACAGAATCTTCCCCGCTACTAACCAAAGTTTTGCCATCAGGGGTGATAGCCATAGTTAATACAGAAGCCGGATGCCCTTTCAAACTATCATCTTCCAACAATTCTCCCGAATCTACTGACCATAATCTGATTTCTGGATCGTTAACATTGCCACCACTAAAGAGTAATTCACTATCTGGACTAAAAATCACAGAATCTACTGATGAAGTGTGCCCAGTGAGAATATGTTTCAAACGTGCTCTGCGCCAAGGTTCTAGGTTAGGGGTTCTATCTGTTTCTGTGGTTGATTCAGATGGATTGTCAATTTGAGCGTTAACTGTAGTTGTTTTTAAAGTGATTATGCCTTGGATTAGAAGAGTGGTAATCAATATCCAGAGATATTTGTTTCTTCTATTTTTTAAGATATTTTCTAATAAATTTAATTTCATCCTCACAATTTCCTACTTACTAATTAATTAATCATCCATGATACTTAATTAAGTGTAATATCAATTTGTCTTTATTAATAATAGAGTTAAAATTTTCTAATTTTAGGATAATTAAAAATAACTTTTTTCCTGAATCTCATGATCAACTTCTATTTACCAATCTTCCCATTCCTCCTATTCTCCCTATTTTACCCATTCTTCATCTCTATCACAATAATGGGAAAAAGGATATAATATGGTGCAAGCAAATGTTTTGAAAAATAATTTTAAAAACTTTCGGAGAAGAAAAAATGCGGATTTTAATCATGGGTGGAACTCGTTTTATTGGGGTTTATTTAACCAAGATATTAGTTGAACTTGGTCATGAAGTTGTATTATTTAATCGCGGGAATCAACCTTCTCCTATCCAAGGAATCCAACAAATCCATGGTGATCGTAAGGATCCCCAACAACTTAAGGATAAATTAGCAGGGGAAAAGTTTGATGCTATTTTTGATAATAATGGACGGGAAAAAAGTGATACTCAACCCTTAATTGAAATCTTTAAGGATCAAATTCAACACTTTGTTTATGTAAGTTCGGCAGGAGTTTATCTCAAGTCTGATTTAATGCCTCATGTTGAGGGTGATGCTATTGATCCCAAAAGCCGTCATAAAGGTAAACATGAAACGGAAGCTTATCTACAAGAAGCAGGTGTGCCCTGGACTTCTATTCGCCCTACCTATATTTATGGACCCCAAAATTACAATGATGTGGAAGCATGGTTTTTCGATCGAATTGTTAGGGAAAAACCTCTTCCTATCCCCGGTAATGGTTTACATATCACCCAATTAGGCCATGTTCAAGATTTGGCTAAGGCGATGGCTGCGGTGTTGGGCAATGAAAAAGCTGTTGGACAAATATATAATATTTCTGACGATCGCTATGTTACTTTTACTGGTTTAGCAAGGGCGTGTGCTTTGGCTGTAGGGAAAATCCCTGAAGATCTTAAAATAGTATATTACGATCCCAAAAAATTTGATTTTGGGAAGAAGAAAGCTTTTCCTTTTCGTGGGCAACATTTCTTTGCCAGTGTGGAGAAGGCTAAAACTGAATTGGATTGGCAAATAGAATATGATTTGGTTTCAGGTTTAAAAGATTCTTTAACTAAGGATTATCTTCCCTCCAAAAGGGATCAAGCTGAAATAGATTTTTCTTTGGATGAGGAAATATTAGCTGCTAGTTGAGGATAAACATACATGATTCCTGAAATCACGGTTAAGATAACTGATATCCAAAAGGTAATCATTGCAAGAGTCTCCCAAAAAGTACTAAGAGGTGCAATTAGTAAGGCAATGGCAATAATTTGAGTAACTGTCTTCAATTTTCCCCAAATAGATGCTCCTGTAATTCCTGTTTCCCCTATCCATTGGGGATTTACTCGCCATCCCGCTATTGCTAACTCTCTAGTTAAGATGATGAATACTCCCCATGGTGGTACTTTCTGTAATTGGATTAGGGCTAAGAGTACTCCTAATACTAATAATTTATCTACTAAAGGGTCTAGAAATTTCCCTAATTCGGATACCATATCTAGTTTACGTGCTAGATATCCATCTAACCAATCTGTAATGGCTGCTATTAAAAATATGACAAAGCTAATCCAATAGTTTTTATTGGTAGGATTTGATAATAAATATAATATTAAAGGTATACCTAGTAAACGAGATACTGTTATCCAAGTGGGTAAATTCATTGCTTGAAGAAAGATTTTTTATTGGACCAATAATATAATTTTTGACTTAATTTTAATATTTTAATAACTTAATAACTTATACTCTAAAATATTTTGTTATCTATCAGTAATTGATATGATTCCTGTTTTCCTCAGCATATTAATTAATTAATAAATATAACTTTAAGAAAACAGGATTTTGTTTTAAGGAACATCTGAATAGACTTATGGAAAAATTGCGATGGTACTTACTATTTCTATTTTGAGAATTTGTATTTTTATCAATGAAAAAAAGATATTTAAAAGGATTTTTTAAATACAATCTAGCAAGCACCTCGGCAGAATAAAACGGCTTCAATGGTTTTTAAGATGAGAATCACGTCGTATCTGGGTGTCCATTTATGTTGATAATCTATATCCATGCGAACAATAGCTTCAAAATCTTTAACAGTCGATCGACCTTTAGCTTGCCATTCTCCTGTGATACCGGGTTTTACTTTTAACCTTTGAAAATGATGTTTTTTATACTTAGATACTTCATCTACGGTTGGAGGGCGAGTGCCAACTAAACTCATATCTCCTTTGAAAACATTCCAAAATTGGGGAAATTCATCTAAACTAGTAGCTCTTAAAAATCTGCCTACACGGGTAATTCTAGGATCATTTTTGTTTTTAAAGATTAAGCCTTTGGCTTCATTTTTGACTAAATGTTTTTTCTTATCAGCATCTACTACCATAGAACGGAATTTCCAAATGGTAAAACAATCTCCATTTAAACCACAACGGGTTTGACTATATAAAATTGGTCCACTGCTATCTAGTTTTATGGCAATGGTTATAGGAATAAAAAGAATTGCCAAAATTGAGAGTCCTACTAAAGAACCCAAAATATCCAAAGAACGTTTAATCTTACAGTATACGGAACGATGTACTAAATCTGATTCATCAAAGCCCGAAGAAGTTTTGGCTTCAACTGAAACATTTTGGGAAATATTTAGAAGTTTAGTAGTTGTAATCACAATTTAGTTATTTAAAGTTAGTTTGTTTTTGAACTATGAAAATAGTCTTTCTAATCAATTGTTATACCAAATTTATTTCAAAAATGCTAGTTAATTAATTAAAGATTCAGTAAATTCTCAGAGAAGTTATAAGTTTCTTATGATATGGTAGTTTTAACTGCTTTATCAAAATTTAAGTTTTTTAAAGCTCCATGATCCAAGGTTCTGTTAATTTTTGTTTTGTTCTAGATAGAAGACGATTAAAATATTTTTTTAGTTCCCTACAAGCTTGATGATTAGCTTGATATACACCAGTTTCTGTTTTCAAAAATAAGGGTGATGGTAATTTTAACAACGGTGATTTTTCTAATTCAAAACTGAGATCGTATGCTGCTAGGTGGGGAATTTCAGGTAACTTATCTTCTAATAATTCCGTAATTTTACTGAAAGAATTTTTAGGATTGATTCCTCGCATCTGGAGTAATTTCATCAAATCTTCTAAAGCAAAAAGGTCTTCTGGTAAAATTTGTAATATTTCTAAGAGTAAAAAGTAATCGCTATATTGATATTGTTGTGGATCTAAAATCTCTCTAAATAAGGGTAAGCGAGCTAAACCTTTTGCTACTTGATTTTTTTCATCTTGATTGTGAATCAAATTTGCTTGGGGAAATTTTTCTTGTATTAATTTTGGCAATAGTTTTCCAAGGGTTAAAATCCCACCACCACTACAAATGACTTGTTTAATCTGAGAATTTGATTTGCCTCCTCCATCTAAAAGTTGGAATATTTCCTTTTCTAGTTGCTTTAAAAAGGGTTTGAGTACTTTTATTTCTAAATCTTCTCGTTTGATTTCAAGTTGGTTATAACCTAATTGAGAACTAAATAGGGCTTGTTTTTGTAAAATTAATTTAACTAATTTAGCTGCCTCTAATAGGGAACGTCCAATTGGTAAATTTTTTAAACTTTTATTAAAAGAATTACGGATTTTCTCATCTACTTCTCCGGGTTTGGGTACTTCTAATTGGAGATTGGATAGATATGGATGGAGTTGTGACATCCATTGAGGATAGATTAATTGAGAGATAATGTCTAAGTCTATTCCTTTCCCTCCATAAGCAATGCTGCTTAAGTAATAGTCTTGATGGCTTAAATTATAACAATTCTCTGGCAAGTCTACTAAGGCTAATTCTGTAGTCTGTGCTCCTATATTGATGACTAAGGTAGTACCTGTTAATTTTTCTTGTGTTTCACTGTTTAAGGTTAAATTTCCTATGTTGGTGGCGATGGCTGAGGGGATAAAGAAAATTTCTTCGGGTTTTTTGACTAATTTTGCGTCTAATACTGCTTCTTTAAGATTAAAATTATATACTTCATTGTTTTCTTTTCCACAATTAGTGTTAATGATTACTCCGTTTAATTTGGTGAGGATATCTGCTAATTCTTGGTCTTTTAATCCTATTGCTCCTGTTTTTATTTTTGAATCTGTTATTCCTTTTTGATTAATGGTTGCTAATAATTCTCTGGTGGCTATTTGTATTAAATAAAGTTTCTCTATTTCTTGATTGATTTCTTCGTTGTCTTGATCGGATATTCCTTGTTTTAAATATTTGGTTAAGTTGTCTAGAAATATCCCTTTTTCTTCGTTTATTTCTTTGTCGTCTGAATTTATTCCTATTCTAAATATTGGGTTGGGGCTTGATTGTGAGATATATGCTGTTGCTTTGAGGTTGAAGCTTGATTTGATGCCATTTTCTGTTTCTTTTGACCAATATATTGGATATTCTTTGATGTATGTTTGGTTGTTTTCATCTTGTGTTTTATTTAATAATATTCCTCTGATGTTTTCGTTGCCAAAGTCTATTCCTAAGTACCAAGTTGTTCTGTTTTCTTCTGTATTCCAATAGGGTGGGTTTACTAATTCTTTTAGGGATTTAATGGTCAGGATGCCTTTATTTTGTCCTTTTTCTATTAGTTTTGATGCTATGGAAATTGCCGCTTCTGGGGTTATTTCTTTCTCTAGTAGTTGGTTTTTTGTAATTAGATTTTTTAATGATTTTTCTAGGGGTTTTTCTGCTTCTAGTTCTTTTTTACTATATTCTATTTCTTGTATTTCTTCTATTTCTTGTATTTCTTCTATTTCTTGTATTTCTTCTATTTGTTGAGGTTCTTTTTGTTGTGTTTGAATGTCTAGATTTTTATCTAGATTGGTGGTCTTTAAAGATTCTTCTTCAATTAATTCTTCTTCAATTAATTCTTCAAAGGAGGTATTTAATTCTTCTTCGTCATATTCTTCTTCTTGATTTTTTTCTTGTAAAAAAACTGCATCGTTTTGATTAGGACTTCCAATTGTTGGGTCTATTTCTGAGAGGTCATTTTCAGGATAATTGGGGAGATATTCTGATAGATATTGTTCTAGTTTTTCTTCTAGTTTTTCTTCTAGTTTGGCTTCAAATTCTTGAAGAGATTGGATTAATTTTTCTTCTCTATTTTGGATTAAATCTTGTTGTTGTTGCTGTAATTTTTCAATGTCTGCTTGTAAGGAGTTTTTCTGTTTTTCTAGGTTTTCTATGTCTTTTTGTCTTTGCTGGAAGGATTGGTTAAGTTGAGAATTGATATTGTTAATCGCTGCTTGGGATATTTGTTGGGCGATTAAATCTAAATTTTCTAAGGCTCTATCATGGGCGCGATCGAGTAAATATGTTTTAATCTTTTCTAGCTTTTCTTCAAACTGAGAATCGAGATTTTCAGTGGATGCAATTAAATCATCAAGCTCGGCTATGATAAATTGAAGTTCGTTGTCATTCACGACACTATACCTTGGTTAATATTATTTTTCCCATAATATAGACATTGAATGGGGGGATTGGGAAGAGTGGGAGATGGTTTTTACTGAGATGGTTGTCAAAGGGAATGGGGAGAATGGTTTTCTTGAGGATGATGAGGGGAGAATGGGTGATGGGGAGATGGGGAGAATGGGTGATGGGGAGAATGGGAGATTGGGAGAATGGGAGAATGGGTGATGGGGAGATGGGGAGAATGGGAGGAATGGGGAGAATGGGAGGAATGGGGAGAATGGGAGATGGGGAGAATGGGTGGAATGGGTGGAATGGGAAAAAACTGCATCCTATTAATTATTACTTATTACTTATTACTTATTTACTTATTACTTAAATCTTGGATGGGGGAATGGGATTTGAAAAGAATCATCCTTTAATAAAATTGGTATAAATATATTGCATATTTGTCAAGTTCCACATATACTGCTGACAATTATCAAAAACATTATTTCTCTAGTATGGAGAATAAAAAGCATTATGGATCAAACATTAAATTATTGTGATCCCACAAAATGCAATTTTTATTAACTAAAAAACTCTAATGTATAGCGTTGTTATTTTAGGAACTGGAAAAATCGGCTCAGCGATCGTTAAACTTCTGCATCATATTGGTGATTATAGCTTACTGGTTGGAGACATGGATTCTCAAGCCTTAGATCTCTTAAGTAAATCAGTTCCTGTAGAAACTTTTGTGATTGATGTTACTGACGAAGCTGCCCTTTCGGAAAAATTACAGGGTTGGGATTGCGTTGTTTCCGCCTGTCCATATTGGCTTAATACAGGAATTGCTCGTGCTGCAGCCAAAGCTGGAGTTAGCTATTTCGATCTTACTGAAGACATTGCCACTACTAAAGGGATTCGTGCCCTTGCAGAAAATACTCCTGATGGTTCAATCTTTGCTCCCCAATGCGGTCTTGCTCCGGGATTTATTAGTATTCTTGCCCATCATCTATGTAGAGGTTTTGAGAAGCTCGAGGAAGTAAAAATGCGGGTTGGAGCATTGCCTCAATATCCTTCTAATATGATAGGGTACAATCTCACTTGGTCTACAGAAGGTCTGATTAATGAATACTGTAATCCTTGTGAGGTGATTAGCAATGGTATTTCAAGAGAGGCTATCCCTTTGGAAGAAGTGGAATATTTCTCTTTAGATGGAATACAATACGAAGCCTTTAACACTTCTGGTGGTTTGGGAACTCTCTGCGAAACCCTAAAAGGTCGGGTAAATAACCTAAACTACAAAAGTGTGCGTTATCCAGGTCATAGGGATTTGATGGCATTTTTAACGAAAGAGTTGGGTTTGAGCCATCGCCAGGAACTCCTTCAAGAAATTTTAGAAAATAGTATCCCTGTTACTAAACAAGATGTTATTGTGATTTTTTGCACTGTCACAGGGTGGAAAAATGGTCATTTACAACAAATCAGTGATGCCCGAAAAATTTATCCTATCAATTTTCATGGTGAAATCTGGAGTGCAATTCAACTAACAACTTCTGCTTCTCTCTGTGCTGTATTAGATATGTATCTCAATGGAAAAATATCTCAAACAGGTTTCCTAAAACAAGAAGAAATTAGTTTAGATGAGTTTCTTGCCAATCGTTTTGGTCGTTACTATCTTGATAAAAACTCTCTGGTGCAGCAATTCTAATTAATGATTTCTCAAATAAAACTATTAGTAAATAAAAATGTCAGAAACACAAGCAAACCAATGGTTGGAGTGGATCTGCTCTAGTGAAAATCTTGATGAACTGCAAGAAAACTACAATGGTTGGGCAGATACTTATGAGACGGATATTAGTGGGGTGTGGAAACCTGTTCCAATAGCCGCAGCACTTATGGTTGCAAAATACTTGGAAGATAAGGACAATCCAATCCTCGATGTTGGGGCAGGAACTGGTCTTGTTGGTGTTGCCCTAGCTGCAATGGGATTTAAAAATATTATAGGAATGGATATCTCTCCCATGATGTTAGCTAAAGCCGCTGAAAAAGCTGTATATAGCTCTTTAATTTGTTGCTCTATTGGGGATGAAAAATTTCGGGATTTGGATCAAGCTAACGCCGTTATTGCTACAGGGGTTTTTGCCCATAGTCATGCAGGTTCTGCTGAATTGAAATTACTTGAAGAGATTATCAAGCCTGGAGGGATTTTAGTGTTTACAGCACGGGAGAGTTTTTTATCCCAACTCCAAGAAAGTATTGAACATTTACCATGGACTGAGATGGAATCTAAGGTAATGCCAATTTATGATGATCCTGTCTATCTTCAAGTCTACAAAGCTGCTAATATAACTAAATAATAAAGCAAGGCTAAATTAATTAGAAGATGAGTTGGGAATTAGAAAAATTAGAGGAAGTTAACCAAAAACTGGAAGAAAAGGATCTCTATCTTAGTCGCCAGGAATTGCTTGATATGGGTTTGATTCGAGAAAGTGAAGAGGAAGTTTATCGGGTTGGTGTAACAACTGATGTTGCTCAAAAACTCCCTTTTACTCGATTGTATTTGCCTATGGCTTTTACGGGGATTTTGATACCACAGAAGTTGGTTGATGAAACTCATCGTGCAATTCAGATTCTCTTACCTGGCACGGGAACTACTTTCTCTGTTGCTGAGACTTTATGTGATATTGCTGGAACTTTTCATGGTAGGAAGAGCAAAAATCGCGGACGGGGACGTAAGAGTAATCAAAGTTTGCTGAGTGAACTTTTACCTGAAGGTGAGTTGTTCCGAGTTGCTTCTTTTCCTACTGATCTTCCACTCAATGGTATGGGAACGGAAGCTCCTTTTGATTTTGCTAGTAAGAATGGTCTTATGACGATGATTCGTCATGTTCATTTAGTATTATCCCAACTCTATCCCCATCGCCCTGTTTTTGTGGCTGGGCGGAGTCAAGGAGGCATTGCTGCTATACTTTATGCACAACATTATGATGATTTAGCTGGGGCTATTGCTATTAATCCCCCATATCCTGAGGAGGATCTATTTCAGTTTACTGTTAAATACTTGGAGGATAAAGCTGGTGTTTTGGCTGATCTTCTCCATGCTCCTGGAGTTACTCTACATCATCGTAGCTGGGAAGGTTACAAGACTTTTACGCCTTCTTTTGACTATCCATCTAGGCAATCTCTATCTTCAATTTTGATTTTGGTTAGCTTAGGAGATCCTTTTAATTTGTTTCCTCAGTATGCTCAGGCACTGAAGGCTTTTTCAGATAATGACGAAAAGCACGAGTTACATTTACTTGATGCGGGGCACAATCTTTGGGATCGAAAATCGGTGGATACTTATAAAGAAGTAATTAATTTGCAAACTCAATTTATGTTACGCCAGATGAATCCATCAATTTGAATTCTTAATCATTGTAGAACTTTTGCTCTATGATTTCTAGGCTTGCATTTTTGTTGGGATAGAGTTTTCCTTTGTCAATGTTAATTGGATTTTCAAGATTAATTAGATTTTTAAGATTAGAGTTAGAGTAATAGTGTAGCTGTTGAGAAATTTAGCAGTCAATCTTACTAGTTCATTTGTAGAGTAATTTCAGGAAAATCCTATTTTGTCCCTATAAGTAACTCGATAAGTTAATCCTATAAATCATATTTAGAAATTTTATGCCTTCTTCTAACCGAGATAATCCCAAAGATTCTGATTTTGATACCACTATTCCTCTTAAAAGGGATGTTAAAAGGGATTTGGAAAGTTTAACTGAAGATTTAAACGAAGATTCCAATTGGGTTGATGGTGATGGGGTTGATGGTGAATCTCTTCAGCAGAAGTTTCAATCTGAAAGTCAATCTGAAAGTCAATCTTCTCAGACTAGCCAAGCTAAAGCTTCAAACTCTATACCTGGAGATATTTCTCAAGATACACCTCAAAATACACCTCAAAATACACCTCAAAATACTCTCAAAGACAAATTAAGCCCAAAATATCAAACTACTTTGGCTATGGTGGAAACTGCTTTTTTAGCAACGGCTGGTAGTTTAATTTGGTTGATTAATTACTATTTCCCTTTGGGTCCTGTTTTAAGAATATTTTTCCCTATACCTATTGCTTTAGTTTACCTGAGATGGGGAAATCGCGCTTCGAGAATGACTGCTTTAATATCTTTCTTATTATTATCTGTATTAATGGGTCCTACTAGAAGTATTATCTTTCTAATTCCTTTTGGTGTGATGGGTATTCAATTAGGCGCTTTATGGAAAAGGGGTGTTGGTTGGCCATTTTGTATTGCTATTGGTGCTTTAATTGGTGCTTTTGGAGTATTTTTTAGAATTTGGTTATTCTCTCTCCTTATAGGAGAAGATCTTTATCTATATATTATTAATCAATTTACTCAACTTTTAGATTGGGTTTTTCTTCGGTTAAATATCTTGGCTCAACCTAATCCTTTATTTATCCAAATCGGTACTCCTGTTATGGTTCTTATTAGTAATACTGTTTATGTTTTTACAGTTCATTTAGTTGCTTTATTGGTGTTCGATAGGTTGGAAAATCCTATTCCTCGTCCTCCTAAATGGATATCTGTTATTTTAGATTATGAATAATATCCAGATTTTAACTGAGTTTTCTTTAGGACAAGAATGGCTTAAAAACTATCAAGGAAAAAAACCTCTCTTTGTTTGTGTACTAGGTTTTACGGAAACTGCTTTAATTGAAGGAATTTCTGCGGCGGGAGCGACTAGTGACGATCGACGTTATACTGCCATTGCTGATGGGGAATTTCTGTCTCAAGGGGTGCAACCTCATCCTACTTATCCTTTACCTCCTTTAACAGTGGGAGCGTCTCCTAGCTTTATTTCTAGGGCTGTGATTGAGGCTTTTAATTTGCCTGTTTATTTGTTTGATGCTGGTTTGCCTCAACCTCCTGCTGTGCCTAGTATTCATCTGGAGGGAATGCCTGCTAAATGTCTAAGTTGTGGTGAAGCTTTGCCTTATTCTATGGTTGAAAGTCTGTTTGAAAAGGGTTTGGCATGGGGGGAAAAGTTGGGGATTCAGTGTCAAAGTTCTTCTAGTTATCTGATGCTTAGTGAATGTGTGGTTGGTGGTACTACTACGGCTTTGGGGATTTTAATGGCTTTGGGTATTGATGCTTTGGGAAAAGTCAATAGCAGTCATCCTCGTTGTAATCATGAACAAAAATGGTCTCTTGTACAACAGGGTTTGGCTAAGGCTGGTTTTTTTTCTGATTTGGAGCATCTGGAGAGTGGTTTGAAGAGTGATTTAAGTGGTATTAATCCTTTTAGACTAGTGGCAGCTGTGGGTGATCCTATGCAAATTGTTGTGGCGGGAATGGCTATTAGTGCTAGTCATTATACTGGTGTTATGTTGGCAGGTGGTACGCAAATGTTGGCTATCTCTGGTTTGATGGGAGCAATTAGTGATTATTTTGGGGAAAAAGTTAGTTGTAATTGGTCTTCTGTGGTTGTGGCGACTACTCCTTGGGTGGCTTGGGATTCTACGGGGGATACTGTGGGTTTGGCAGGATGTCTTGATGGTGTTTGTCTTTTGACTACTAAGTTTAGTTTTGCTGATTCTCTTTATCCTCAGTTTCGGGTTTATGAGGAGGGTTTTGTTAAGGAGGGTGTTGGTGCGGGTGGTTGTTGTCTTGCTGCTTATCTTTTGGGTTGGAATAATCAGGATTTACTTTTGGCTATTGAATCTCTTTTTCGTCGTTATCGGGAGGTTATTTTCTGAATTTTCATCTGAAGTTTCTAAGGTTGTGATAGAGGTTGAAGGGGTTATTTTGATTTGTTATTCATTAGTATCAAAATTTTGTTTTCCAAGTCTTCCCATTCTTCCCATTCTTCCCATTCTCCCCATTCTCCCCATTCTTCCCAATCTTCCCATTCTTCCCATTCTTCCCATTCTCCAAAAACCATTCTCCCCATTCTCCAAAAACCATTCTCCAAAAACTATTCTCCAAAAACTATTCTCCAAAAATCATTCTCCTATAATTAATGGTTGATTCTTCTGGAGAGAAGTTGCTCTTCGAGGGCGGCTATTCTGTTGTATGCTGCTGTTAATTGGGCTGTTAACCTTCTAATTTGAAGATCTGATGATAAAGTTCGATCGTATCGACTTGAGGTGTTGGATTCCCATCTAATGCTGTCTGCTATAATATCTTTGTGCTCCATAAAGGCATCAAATTCAGGGTTGTGATGATTTTCTCCCATGATTTCATCTTCTATGGAATAGTTATAGCTTTCTTGAATTAGTTCTGAATTTTCTGGGGTTTGAGGATATGTTTGAGAATGGGTTTGAGAATATGGTTGATGATTTTGTTGATTAACGAGAATCTCTATTTGGCTAGTTAATGTTTCTATCATCTGGTAAACTCGATTCATTTTGTCATCAAGTTCTAAAATTTGGTCTTGTATTTGATTCATTATTAATTATTGCAATTGCTTTAGATTTCAATTCTTGATTATAAAAGCTTTTTTAAAGAAGTCTAAAATATTCCTGATTATTTTAATTATTGTTACGGGATTATTGCTAGGAAAATTACATATTTTTAACTATTTTAGTAATTTATAACTATTAGAAATTTCTATTTAAAATGTCTCTTTTGTGTTGAAAAAAAATGCTATAATTATTGTTAATTTTCTGGATTTTTTGATCTTGAAATTTATTTTTATATTATTTCTAAGGTTTCATTTATAGTTAATTATCAATGGTTGATGTTGTCTTATTTTGCCAATATCAATACTATTTTTCTAATATCTAATTCTAATATTTAATTCTTAATATTTAAAAGTTTATGATGAAGCGTCGTTATTTTATTTTTGGTTTTATTAGTATTACTTTAATACCTTTTTTATCGGGATGTAGTAATAATAAGGTTTTAATCGAGGTAATGGTTTTACAAAATTCTATTCCCGGAAGGTTATTAAAAAGATTTGAGGAGGAGTTTAAGGGTGATTTTAAAGATGAAAGTTTGGTTTTTAAGCCCACTAACCAGTTACAAGCTTTGTTTGATTTACTTTTAAAGTTACAAAATAAGTTTGAAACTAATAATGTAGATAATAATGAGGGATTTAAATTACCTAAACTGGAATTTCCTCAGATTAATTTGTTTGCTAATCAAAACCAAAAGTCTTTACCTCCGGGTTTGGTAACTCTTGGGGATTATTGGTTGGCTAAGGCAATTGGAGAGAATTTGATTCAACCTATGAAGGTGGATAATTTGTCTGGTTGGCAGGGTTTACCTTTGAATTATAGAAATTTGGTTAGGCGTGATGCTCAAGGAAATTTGGATAATTCTGGTGGGGTTTGGGGTGCGCCTTATCGTTGGGGTTGTGTGATGATTGCTTATCGTAGTGATAAGTTTAAGTCTTTGGGTTGGTTTCCTCAAGATTGGAGTGATTTATGGCGTGATGATTTACGAGGGCGTATTTCTTTATTTGCTCAACCTAGAGAGATTATTGGTTTTATTTTGAAGAAGTTGGGATATTCTTATAATATTGAGGATTTATCTACTGTTTCTAATCTCAAATCTGAATTGGAGGCTTTCCATTCTCAGGTGAAGTTATATGATTCTCTTAACTATTTACAACCTCTCATTATTGGTGATACTTGGGTTGCTATTGGTTGGTCTAGTGATATTTTACCTATTTTGGAGCGTTATCCTAATGTTAAGGCGGTTATTCCTATTTCTGGGACTTCTTTGTGGGCTGATTTATGGGTGAAACCTTTTTCTGATTCTGTTTCTGGAAATGGTTCTGTTGATGATTCTAATTCTAATTTTGCTCCAGATTCTAATGCTAATACTGATTCTGTTTCTGAAAATCTACCTGAAAGTCTATCTGAATCTCATTCTGCTGCTTTAGATAAGTGGATTGATTTCTGTTGGCAGGAGAAGTCGGCTATTTCTATTACTAGGTTTACTAGTGCGGCTTCTCCTATTATTCTGAATATGGATGATTCTAAGTTGCCTCAAGGGATGAAAAAGAATTCTCTCCTCAATCCTTCTAATGATGTTTTGGCTAATTCTGAGTTTCTTTTGCCTTTGTCTTCGGAGGTTTTACAGCAATATTCCGACTTGTGGCAGTCTCTTGGTTAGGTTTTTGTTGTTTTGTTCTGCTATTGACTATACAATAGGATATATTATTGATCAAAGTTAAAGTAATGCTTGTTAGCCATAGAAAACATTTTATTTTTACTAAAACGACAAAAACAGCAGTAACTTCTATTGAATCCTACTTTGAGCCATATTGTATGGCTGATGGAGAGTGGCAGAAAAGTCATCTTCGTGACGAGTATGTGTCAGAATTTGGCATTATAGGTTATCGAGGACCGGATCCGAGTAACTCAACATTTTATCATCATCTATCCGCTATGGAAATACGTGATTTAATTGGTGAAGATATTTGGAATAGTTATTTTAAATTTACAGTAATTAGAAACCCTTTCGATAAATTGATTTCTGCATTTTGGTTTTTTGAAGACTATCATCAAAGTCAGAAAAAAAAATATGGTTACATCAAAAGAATAAATACTTTTGTAAAAACCCAGATATTAGACAGAGGAATGCCAATAGAAAGAGTCAAAGGAAAGACAGAAATTGAACGTTTTAGATCGTGGATTCGTAAAGGAGGACCTCTTTTTGTTCGCAAAGGAGGACCAATTATTGATCGAAACAAGTATTTGATAGATGAACAAGAGTGTATCGATTACTTTATTCGCTTTGAGAATTTATATGAAGGAATCAAAAATGTCTGCGATCGCCTTTCAATCCCTTTTGAACCTTCACGCATTCCTGAATTTAAGAAAGGAATAAGAAGTCATAAAATACCAATTTTAGACTATTATGATGATGATACTGAACAAATCGTTAGAAAAATATATGCTTGGGAACTAAAAAGATTTGGATATGATTTACCCAAATAATGTACAATGACAGAAGAAATTTATTAAAATGTATTCTATCAAGTATGTACATTATATAAAAACAATGATCTTACTTTTTCTTTGAGACTTTCAACTGGCTAACCGACTCTACTAATTTAGGATTTTCTAACTGCCATTGCTGGTGTTGTTGGCGAATTTTTGCTAAATGTTGTTCAATATTTTCTGGAGTAATTAATACCCCAAAATCATTTTCTATATTTTCTAGTGTATTGTTGGGGATATTATTAGAGATATTATTAGAGGTATTACTTGCAGTTAAATTTTCCTCGGTAGATAACATTTTATCCATCATCATATTACCAACAACTTTCTTGTAATGAAGACTGTCAATATAGTATTTCATATTGGAATCGATGGTATCATTAGAAATATTATGATAACCAGAGAAATCCCATATTGGTGCTATTTTCGTCAATTCTCGTTTCCATTCCTCCCAAGGTTGCCATAAATCCCGATGGATATATCCTTCTAAATGTGTGGTATGTTCGGGGGAAATAAATATTTTTAAATCTATACCTTTTTCTTGGCAAGTATCTACTATATATTGCAAATATCCTAATCTTTCTTCAGATAATTTATAGGGCACTTTTTTGTTAATTTCCCTTGCCATATCTTGAGTAAATAATTTCCATGTGCCCGGGATTTTATCTTTGGGATTGAGAATAATTGCACCTTTTTCAAAGACATTATAATTTAGTTTAAAGCGATTGGTTTCTCCTGTGGAAACAAACTCAGCTGAAGGGTTTTTATGATTAATTTCCCAAGTTTTTTTGCTATCTTCAAAAACATCTACGGAGAAAATAATTTTCACTGCATCTGCTATGGTAAGGTGATTTTTTTCTAGTCTTTCTTCAGAAAATGATGGCAATGTTAGGTCTCTTTCTTCATTAAATTGGAATAAGTCTAAGCCTAAAATTACTAATTTAATATCCTTTTGGTTGGCTATTGCATGGTCAAAATAACGTTTTACTGTATACATTCCTGCTGCTTGTAGACCTAAATTATAAGGATTTTCCTGTGAGAAAGCTGGATAGTTCGTATCTAAACCCCATTGCTCTTTTGAAGAACCTAAAAATAACACGTTTGGTTGGATGGTGGATACTTCTACTGCTTTTAATAGCAAGTCTTGGGTGAATTTTTTCGGTTTTATCTTATTTACGCCAGCGATAACTGGGGTATTAAATATACCGTAAGGATTTATAAAAATATTTATCGAACCGAAGGCTAACATGATTACACAAATAGTGCCTAAAAATAGTAGGTTAAATTTCTGGTATTTGCTGTTTCTCTTAGGTTTTTTTCTAGATTTAGATTGATTAAAGTTAAGCTGTGTTTTGGTTTTCATATTCTCGATATTTTTCTAAATAAGTTTCTCAATAGGATTAGTTTTGATATCGTTAGGAAGATAACATTGTTTTTCGCCTAATTGTGATAGGCATCTTCGTGGAGAATGGGGTGAATGGAAATAGTAAATTTTGGTTAATTATCCTAGATTTGGGATTTTTTAACTCTATCTATCATTATTTTAGAAATTTGATATAAGGTATCATTTTTCTCTCATTTTTGGTAGATATTCTTGGAAAGAGACTTGGGTTGACTTGGGTTGATTTCGGTTGACAGGCTGGGAAGGCAAGGCAGGCAAGGGAGACTTAGAAGTTGGATTTTTGAGGAATTATCAAGGATTTGGGATGACTTTAAATCTAGCATTACTTTATAAAATTGCTATTAAGAAGTAAGAAGCTAAGATTTAAGTAATAAGTAAGAATTAAGAAGATATACAATATTCCACCCATTCTCCCCATTCCTCCCATTCTGCCATTCTCCCCATTCTCCCCATTCCTCCCATTCCCAAGGAAACCATCTGAGTAAAAACCATCACCCATTCTCCCCATCCTTGATTTAAGTAATAAGTAATAAGTAAGAAGTAATAAGTAAATAAAATGTACTTTTTTTTCCTTATTCTCCCCATTCTTCCCACTCCTCCCATTCCCTTTGACAACCATTGTCTTAAAAACCATCACCCATTCTCCCAGTCTTCCCATTCCCATCATCACCATAAATCATCTCAAGAAAACCACTCCCCATTCAAGATTTAAGTAATAAGTAACAAGTAAGAAGTAATAAGTAATAATATTCACTTTATTCTCCCAAGTCTTCCTTGTCTAAAGAAACATTAGTTAAGGTTTAATCTTTTCAACTAATTTTAGAGTTTCTGGAGATTGAATTTGCCATTGCTGATGTTGTTGGCGGATATTTTCTAAATGAGATTCTACATTTTCTGGAGTGATTAAAACCCCAAAATCATCTGGAAGTTGTTCATCCTGATAAGATAAAACTCGATTCAAAATCCAATCACCTAACAACTTATTATAATGAAGACTATCAATATAATATTCCATTTCATTCTCAATGGGTTCAGCAGTAATATCATAATACCCAGAGAAATCCCATACAGGTGCAATTTTCGCTAATTCTCGTTTCCATTGTTCAAATTCATCCCACCAACCCCTCACTCGATAGCCTTCTATTTGTAAAACATGATCTGGTGCAATAAATAATCTTAAATCAATACCCTTTTCACGACAAATATCTGCGATAAATTTGAGGTTATCTAAGCTTTCTTCAGACAAAATATAGGGTAAAGGTGTGCTAATTTGATCAGCTAATCCTTGACTAAACTTTTTCCATGAACCGGGCAATTTTTCTTTTTCATTATATATTAAAGTACCATTTTCAAAGACATTATATTTAACATTTTGGAAACGATTAACTCGCAAATATTCTTGAGTTGGATTGCGAAAATTTCTAAGTAAAGTTCTATAACTATCCTCCATGGCATCAACAGAAAAGACAATATTTATAGCATCGGTTAAACTTAGATGATTCTTTTCTAAACGATGTTCTGCAAAAGCATTTGTTACGTCTTTGTTGACGTTAAATTGATAAAAGTCTAGTCCTATAATTATCTGTTTAATGTTAGGTTGATTCTTCAAAGCATGGTCAAAATATCGTTTAACAGAGTACATATTTGCTGCTTGTAAACCTAAATTATAAGATTTGCCTTGAGATAAACCTGGGTGATTTGGATTTAAACCCCATTGTTCTTTAGATGAACCTAATAACAAGACATCTGGCTTAATGCGTGTTACTTCTACTGCTTTTAGTAGTAAATCTTGGTTAAATTTAGCTGGTTTAATTCTATTAATTCCTATAATTGTAGGAGTATTAAAAACTCCATAGGGATTGATAAAAACATTGAACAAACCAACGGCAGATATTATTAATAGAATAGTGGCTAAAAAGAGGAAGTTAAAGCCTTTATATTTTTGATTGGTTTTGCTTTTCCTAATAGATTTAGAATAAGTTAGTTTAGCAGGTGGTTTAATCTTCATGTTTGTTTTAAAAGAATTGGAGGTAAGATTTTGATAGTTTGATTTTGATACTTTAAATTCCTAGTAAAAAATTGATAGTAAAAAATTGAAACTTTGAAATTCAAGCTTTAAATTGCTAGTAAAAAACAAAAACTTTCAATTTGGAAATAAAACACTAAATCTCTAAAATTGGAAGTAAAGAAATTCAGAGACACGATTGACACAAAGCAAACAATAACCAGTTACACCACCAATAGGAATTGCCCACCACCAAGTAGGCTTGAGCTTTTGGAGAATTTCTTGGGTATTGGGTAAGAAAGCCACCCCTAACAATAAGCCAATGATTGCCGCAAGATGAGGTTTAGGATTACTGCCTCCTGGCAAATAATCAAAGCTTCCCCATGCTTGGAGTTGGATTCCTAAATTGCTGAGGAAGGAAAATCTACCTCCTGCATTACCTGGCAAAATGATGCCATTAAATCCTGCCATGGTTTTTAACATTGCCGTAGCATCAGAGAAATTTTCGGCTCTAAATAATACCCATCCTACGACAACTGCGATAAAGGTGATTCCCCAACCCACGAATTTAGGTAATGTGATTTTTAACTTACGCCAAGCGTGATTAATACATAAATATGTGCCGTGCAAACCTCCCCAAACAATAAATGTCCAACCTGCGCCATGCCATAATCCCCCTAATAACATGGTTGTTAAGAGGTTGGTATAGCGTTTTATTTCTCCTTGACGACTTCCACCTAAGGGAATATAAAGATAATCTTTGAGGAAGTTGGATAAGGTTATATGCCAACGTCTCCAAAAGTCACTGATGGATATTGCTTTATAGGGTGAGTCAAAGTTGATGGGAAGTTTGATATTAAACATCATCCCAATTCCTATTGCCATATCTGAATAACCTGAAAAGTCAAAATACAGTTGGAAGGTATAACTTAACGCCCCAAACCATGCTTCGATAAATACTAATTCACTGGGGTTATTAAATGCTGTTGCTACCCAGGGGGAAACGTTATCTGCTATTAAGACTTTTTTACACAATCCTAGGCTGAATAATACTAATCCATAGCCAAAGTTTTTATGGGAGAAAATGAAGTTTTTTAGCTTATTAAATTGGGGTATTAATTCATCATGTCTTAAAATTGGGCCGGCAATTAATTGGGGGAAAAAAGTTACAAATAAACTATAAGTTAATAAGTCGTATTTATATTCTTTGGTTTCTCCTCGATAAGCATCTACTAAATATGCTATTTGGGTAAAGGTATAAAAGGATATTGCTAGGGGTAATATTACTTCTGGAATTGACAAATTTGATCTAAATATTCCGTTAATTGATGCTAGGGAAAATTCGGCGTATTTGTAATAACCAATGGTTAATAAGTTGATGATTATTCCTATCCACAGAAGGGTTTTGGCTTCTTTACTTTTTAATTCTGCTTTATCTATTGCTTGCCCCATTTGATGGTTAAATACAATGGATAATATCATTAAAATTAGGTAGGGTGGATTCCAGTATCCATAGAAAAATAATGAGGTTATTGCTAACCAAATCTTTGCCATTTTTAGGTAACGATATCTTGCTAACCCAAAGAAAACTATTAGGGTTATGGGCAAGAAAACAAAGATAAAAATATAGGAGTTAAATAGCATTTTTAAAAGTTATTTTTTCGATTAGTTTGGGTTAAAAATTAAGGGAAAGTATCCATTAACAAGTTGATTTTTTTGCTCAATTTTTTGCTCAATTTTTTACTCAAGCTCAATTTTTGCTCAATTTTGCCTTAAAGTTAGATACAAAAATTATTGTTCAATTTCCTCAAGAATAGGGGTTAATTGTGTAATAATTTCCTGAGAGCGTTTAATTCTTCCCTCTGGTTGAAGATGATAATGAGTATCTGCAAATAAATTAGAATCTCTCCAAACATTTAAAGTCTCTGGATTGTAAATCAAAGGAGCTATTTTTTCAAGTTGTGCACCGGTTTTGACAATATTATTAATGGTTTTCTCATCATTACTACCATAAATCACTGGCAAAGACAACACTAAATGTGCCCCTTTTCCTTCTACATTTTCCTTGAATTCAGTAATTCTTTTAATAGAATGTTCAGATATAGGTCGACGAATTGGGAGTTTCCACCAGTCACCGCTACGCTGCCATGTCTTGGTGGGATCACCTCTTGAGGTAAGGGGATCGGAATAATACTCATTAAATTCACCTAGAGTTGCTAAGTCTACCCCAGATTTGACTAAAGATTTTAATCCTGTGATTCCTAAAATCCATGTATCTTCAAAAAACTTCTTCGGTGGTAAGTCAACTAAGGAGGGGTTATTGATGGCTAAACTGAAATGAACTGAAATTTCTCCTAATCCATCTTTATCCATGAGCATTAGATATTCAGGTATTACTAAAACTATGTCTCCTGAACGAATATGTTCTAAAACTGTGGGAAAAATCACGTCTAATCCTAGTTTCCCATCTAAGGCTAAGTTGACAACGGGAAACCCTAATTGCTCTTCTAAATACTCTGAATTCACCGTATAGTGGGCACCTGAGCCTCCGACGATGATTAATCTTTTGGGGGCGCTTTCTAATGAGGCTGCGATTGCTGCTTTGTTATAATAGGTTTTTCGCAACCAACCTACTATTCCTCCATGGTAGACGTTATAGGCATATCCTATTGACCAAGCGGAGGCTATACTTATTATCCAAGGCAGTAGTTTTATTGGTTTCATAATGCTACTTTTTATGATAAGTAATTTTAACATCCTTATATTCCTTAAATACTATAGCAAATTTTTG
>JANQIW010000120.1 GCA_028281945.1 Prochloraceae cyanobacterium PL24a_bin.78 | reverse complement strand
ATTCTCAACCCAAAATCCCTCTTCCTTGTCTTCCTTGTCTCCCTTGTCTTCCTTGTCTCCCCCTCACCATTGTATATTATACTTTTGGAAAAATGATATAACCTATCAATTCTTATTTAAAGGAAGAATCCCATCGAGGATTTTCAGCCAAAACCTCAGTCATAGAATCAGCAGGCATGGGTTTAGCAAAGAAATAACCCTGCCCATATTCACAACCCAACCTAGCCAGATACTTCATGTGTTCCTCAGTTTCAATACCTTCGGCAATAATATCCATACCCAAATTATGACCTAAAACCACTATAGTCCGAACAATTTCAGCATATTTCTCATTCTGCAACATTCTTAAAACAAAAGCCTTATCAACCTTAAGGGTATCCAGAGGGAATCGATGGAGATAACTAAAAGAAGAATAACCAGTACCAAAATCATCAATACTAAGCTTCAAATCCAATCCCTTCAACTGATGTAGCAAATTTATCGCATCTTCAACATTATCCATCATTAAACTTTCAGTTATTTCCAACTTCAAAGTATGACGCTTAATGCGAGTATCTAGAAGAATATCTTTCACTTGCTGTAATAAATTAGGTTGATTAAACTGCTTACCAGAGAGATTAACACTAAGAGTTAAAAGATTATCAGATGGAAAATAATCATGCCAAATATATAATTGTTTACAAGCTTTCTCTAAAACAGACTTACCTAAAGGAATAATCAACCCAGTTTCTTCAGCAACAGAAATAAATCTACCAGGTGAAATCAAACCATATTTCGGAGAATCCCAACGTACTAATGCCTCAACCCCTGAAATATAACCAGTTTTTAAATTAACAATAGGCTGATAATAAACAATAAACTCATCATTTTGAATACCTTGCCAAATATCCCCCTCTAGATTCAAACGCATTAGGGTTTGGGTTTGCATACTCGCCTCAAAAATTTCTGGTGTAGTTTTGCCTAAAATTTGAGCGCGATACATAGCAATTTCTGCATCTGTGAGAAAATCTTCTCCTTCATCCCCAATAGAATCTACAGACTTAGAAACAACACCAATATTGACAGGTGTAAAAATATCCTGATTATTTAAAGTAAAAGGCTGCCAAAATTTCTCTTGTAATTGATTAGCTATTTCTTTAGCTTCTTGAAAATCTTTAATAGAGTATAAAATAATTGCTAACTCATCATCTGTAATTCTTGCTAAACTTGCGTTAGTAGGAATGAAAAATTTCAACCGAGAAATAGCTTTTTTTATCAGTTGACTAGCAAACTCCTTACCAAAACTCCTTTCAATAGTTCTTAATTTTGCCAAACGAAGACATATAATAGCAATGGAAGAAGATTTTTCCTTTTTACATTGCTTTTTAGACTTGTTTATTTGGTTAATAAATAACCTTCTAGTAGGAAGCTTGGTTTCAATATCATAAGATAAACGATAAAATAAACTGTAAGCTAAAGCCCCAATGGATGAAAAAATCAAGGCTAACAGAGGTGGAATCACAGGAATCCAAGCTGCATTGAGAAACAGTAAAAAACATATTCCCCATAAACTAATACCAGCCATAACTATACCAATCCCAATAGAAACAGGATGATGAAAACGCCAAATCAAAAATCCTCCAACTATTGCCCAAATCCAAATCCACAAAATTTCTCCCCATTCATAAAAAAACCAAAATTGCTTTTCTTTATCCAATACTACCCTCAGAATATGGTTAATCTTTTGAGCGTGAATTATTACCCCTGCCATGAGAAATTCATCTGGTTGTGAGCTGCTGTAGGGGGTAAGATATAAGTCTTTTCCACTTGGTGCTGTAGTTCCAATCAGGACAATTTTATTTCTAATTAGTTCTGGATTTACTTTTCCTTCTAAAACTTCAGTTAAAGATACCTGTTTATCTCTACTTTTACAACGATATTGGAGTAAAACCTGCCATCCTAAAACTTCTGATTGAGGTAAATTATATCCTCCTGAATTTGCTTCAAGTGGATAAAAAACTGTATTACCGATTTTTAAATAATCATATTCTGCTTTAAAATCTAAATTACTATCATAAAGATATTTAAGGCTAGCCCTTAAAGAAAAAGAATAATATTGTTTCTCTGGAGTCTCTGCATACATCAAATTACGACGAACAACATTATCCACAGGGTCTAAAACTAAGTCGTTAAATCCTATTCGTTCATATGGTACACCAGGAGGAGGAGGTATCCCATCCCTATCATTAGTTCCTCCTATCTCTGAAATAACTATGACATTATCAGCCTGTAATTCCCGCTGAAGTTCAGCATTACCGGGGGGATAAGGCAAATCTCGATATAAATCTAAGCCGATTACTTTAGGATTATCTGTTTGTAATTTCCCGATTAACTCAGCAATTACTTGATCAGATAAGGGCCATTGCTTTTGTTTTCTAATATCCGATTCTGTAATTCCTACTATCAATAAACGATGGTCTAAATCTGGCTCATTACACAATTGAACCATGGTATCGAAGGCGTTTAATTCTAATGCTTGTAATCCCCCTAATTGTCTTATGCCTGTTAAAAAACCTGTGATGATTAAACTGCTAATTAGTATAAATACTCCATAAGCAGATAAAGAAACTTTGTCTCGATTCTTGCCTTGAATTAGATGAGATAGTAAAAAATTAAAGATATATTTCATTTAGATTACTTTGTTAAGAAAAACTGAATATTTGTTAATAAATTTAAACTTTAAAATTCCCTAAAACTACGTAGAAAAGTTAACGGAAACTTTACACCTAATTTTGTAGTACTAAATATCATATATAAGCAATCAGAAGGAGCTTATTAATAATGTTAAGACTCAAATATTCCATTAAGCTTTTAACTGCTATTTCCTTAACAATGCTTGTTAATGTTTCTGTAACTAATCCATCGGATTTACTAAAGGGGAAAAAACATCAGAAAACTAGTTATCTATCCCCATTATCAACTACAATAGTGAAAGTATTAAAATAGAGTTAAGATATTACTTGATGAGTATTTTTACTGATTCTATGTGAATCAAGAAACCAAACAGTTTTAATTATACTAAGAGATATTTATATTGTAAAATCTAAACTCAGGAACAGGAACAATAACAAATGCTAAAGATTATCTCAAAAGCAAACAATTTAGGCAAGATTGGAATAACCTCTTTATTAGCAATCATACTAAATATCTCTTTCTATCACCTTTTACTAAGTCATTCTCCCATACTCGCACAAGCTGAGGAATCTAATCGAGTTAAGGAATCTAATCAAAAACCTACCAGATATGGTTTCCCTATTAGAAGACAAGGTGGCGCCACTAGAGGTGGTTGTAATTTAGATAAAGATGAAGCACCTTTAATTGCTTTAATCCCTCCAGATGGAGTTGTGGTAACAGCTTCTAAATCTCCTGCATTACTTTTCTATTTTCCTGAAATTAGTCAGGGGATAATAGAATTTATGCTTCGAGATTCTGAAGATAAAATCCTCTATCGGAAGAAAATTCTTGATGATAATTTTGGAGAAATAGCTAGTATTACTCTACCTTTATCCGAAGATATTTATTCCCAAACCCAGAACCAATCTTTTACTTGGAGTTTAAATATTAGATGTTTAAGTTTAGAATATCAGGTCAAAGGCACAATTAAAACTGTATCTGTAGATCCAAATCTGACTAATCAAATAAAAACTGCTTCGGGAATGGAAAAAGTTCAGCTTTATCAAGAGGCAGGTTTGTGGCATGATGCTATTTCTACTTTGGTTCAACTGAAAAAATCTGACCCTGAAAATCCAGATGTGATCCAAGGTTGGAATTTACTTTTGCAATCTGCTGAATTTCATGAGTATTTGGAGGTTTTAACTACAGCGAAGTTATAAATTTTAGTTATTTTGATTAGGTGTTGACTATATTTTGACTATATTTTTAGGTTATTTAATCAATATTGCTCGTAATAAAAATTGAGGTAATACTAACATTCTTCGCCAACGCCAAGGCTCTTGATATAAACGATAAAGCCATTCAAGGTAGTTATCTCTTAGCCAACTAGGAGCACGATTTTTTACCCCTGCCCAAATATCAAAGCTTCCACCAACTCCTATCCATAATGCTTGAGGATTGAGATGAAAATTCTCCCGAATCCAATATTCTTGCCTTGGAACTCCTAATCCTACTAAGATTAGTTTGGGTTGTTTTCCTTGGATGGTATTTGCCCATTGGATTTGCTCTTCTGGATTAAGATAGCCATGGTTGGTGAATATGGAGATATTGGGTATTTTTTTTTGCCAAATTTTTGCTGCTTCTTCTGCTACACCGGGTTTGCCTCCATAGAAACAAATCGGGCAGGATGTGCCTTGTTTTCCTAACTCCATCAATAATGATTGAGCTAATTCTATGCCTGGAGTGCGTTGTTGTTTTTGCCCTTTTAGGCGTAAATATAACACTATTCCTGCCCCATCTGGAATGACTAAGTCTGCTTCTCTTATTACTTCAGCAACTTTGGTGTCTTTTTCGGCAAGCATCGCCATTTCTGCATTTAATGTGACGACATGAGTTCCTTTTTTCTGGTGAAATCTTTGGATTAGCCAGTTTTGATAGTGGGAATGTAGGTGTATGGGTAGTTTGAATACTTGGGATGTTTTGAGGGTTTCCAATTTGTTTTCCTCTTTCAGTAAGAATAATTTTAATGGTTTTAAATAGATGTGGTTAACTGTAGCATTTTCTTGTTGCTGATGGTATTGGGTTTTTTTGATTTGCTAAAAAGTTCTCGATTTTCTCAATGAAAACATAACTTTTCCCTTGTCAAGGGATGGAAACTCACATTTTAATATTTCATGTATTCTGTTTAAATAACCGATTCTTTCCAATACCTTTTCCCTGTCAAGGGATGGAATATGAAATTTCGGGAGAAGAAGATAGAAATTAAGTAGGAAAATGGGAAGAGTGGGAGTTTCTTGAGACAAGAGAAACTTCTGTTTACCCAGAGGCTACGCCAACGGTTGACTTGGGAAAATTTAATGTATCTTATTACTTATTTCCGAATTCAGAATGGAGAATTGCGAATTCCAAATAATTAGTTTATTTACTCTATAGTTTTTTTGAAGAATATCTATAGCATCCAACCTCTCTATATAATTTCTATTTACAATTTATTTTTTGGTGATAAATGCTTAGTTCTCAGTGTATACTGCTATAAGGTATGGATTTTAAATCTTTTAAACATTGGGAATAATTATGTTCAAAAAAATTTCACAATCACTTTTAGCAAGTATTCCTGTAATACTTATTAGCAATTTTATTACTTCTAATCCAGCTAATGCTAGTACTTTATCAAACGGAAGCATTAGTATAACATTTCTTGAAGACGCTGAATTTGTTAACAATGCTATCGATTTCGATGCTGATGGTACTGATTTTATACCAGGGAGTATTGAAAACGGTGGAAGTTTCACTGTAACTTTTGCTGATGGAGATTTTTTAAATTTATCACCAAGTTTTCTAGGTGCAACTGGGATAATGACAGATATATACACTCCCGAAAGTATCATTCCAGATGATGTAATTCCAGGTATCCCTAGTATGAGCTTTGTTGATGGTGTCTCTTTTAATTTAGTAGAAATTTTAACTGATGCAGGTCTCACCGCAGCTATAGCGACTCCAGAACCCGGTTTTAGTGGAATTCCTTTTCTGTTTTTTGATTTAGATGGGGATGGTGATTTTACTGATGATGCTATTTACCATGAGATTAGTCTGATTCGTACAAGTGAGCTAGGACCTTCTGGCATTGAGAGTACTATTGATTTTGGAGGGTTCTTATTTAGTCCAAGTGGTTTATTTGAAACTACTTTTGCTGATTTTTCTTTGACAAGTACTTCTCTTTCTGATTTTCCAGAGAATTTACCAAGTCTTGATGTACCAATACCTGTGGTATTAGGTGGAGGTATCCCTGATTTAGGAGAGTTTTTCCCCGGAGAAACGGATATAGCGGGTGGTGAAGGTATCATTACATCAACTCCAGAACCGGCAACTATTGTTGGTCTTTCAGTTGTTTTAGGCTTTGCAGGGCTTTTACCTAAACAAAAAGGTAAGAAATTAAATTCAAAAACTTGCAAAAAATAATAATCCGAAAGATAAAAAATTATAAAGGCAATATTACTTTTAAGTTTATTTAGGGCTTGCTGAAAAAGTCCAAAAATCTAATTTGATGCCCAGAAAGCTTATGGGATTAGGCTACCGCCCACGCTAACGCGAACGAGGTTCGTTTCTATAGGGATAATGAGATTGGGAAAAAAATTTTAGGGATAATGGTCACGTTTTTTGGGGGTTAAAGGTTATAGCTTTGCACTTTTTTTGTGCAAAAAAGCTTGAAAAGCTTGTATAGCAATCACTCTATACTCTTTCAGCAAGCCCTATTTACATTTTAATACAATAATGGATAAACTTGAAATCTAATACTTTTCTAAAAAACTCTTACTTTTTTAAACTTTTCTAGTTCTTTATATTCTCTAGGTTAAGATAAACTTTTTAGCATGAACAATATCTCTAGAAAGTGTATAGATATTGGAGAAAGCTCCAGAAAATCTCTATACATCATATATAATATAGAGACAAAAAATTCAAAAAAAAGTTTAGTTTTTATCGAGAATATGGAGAATCGAGAACTTTTTTTTAACTAATCAGTAATCAGTAATCAGATTCACTAAATTCTCCCCAATACACCACCCTCCCATTCACCCATTCACTCACTTTCCCATTCCCTTTGACAACCATCCTCTTAAAAACCATCACCAATATTCCCCAAAACCTTACGAAAAATAATCTTATCCTCCCCCGCCTTGTAAAAATCACGAATTCTCCCCTCCTCCTCAAAGCCACACTGGCTATAAAAAGCCCAAGTAGAATTAAACTCAGGCAACCCAGAAGTTTCCACCAACAATAAACGCCCCCCTCTTTTCATCAAACATACCTCCACATAACCTAATAAACGCCTTCCATAACCTTGACGTTGATATTCAGGTTGCACGGCAATAAAATATAAATTCCAAGTTTGATTAGTCATAGCTTCCATGCCATAGTAAGCAACACCGATTACCAATCCTTCAACTTCCACCACAACCCAGCAATAATCACTATCAATATCATTCTCATTCCCCTCGAAATAATCATCCAGAATATTCTCTATCTGGTTAATTTCATGGGCTTGGAAGAATCCAATAGCTTTAGCTAAAGTCATTATAGAGTTTTTATCATCAGAAATAGCAGGTCTAATCATATAATTTTATTTTGCTTTAATATTAATGGATATTGAAGGGAGATGGGGAGAGTGGGAGAGTGGTTTTCTTGATGATGATTGATGGTGATGATGAGAATGGGGAGAATGGGAGGAATGGGAAGAATGGGGAGATGGGAAGAATTTAGTGAATCTTATTAGTTATTACTTATTACTTATTACTTAATCAAGAATGGGAAGATTATTAATAATATTTGGTTTAAAAATATATATTGTCTTTACGGATTAGTAAAAAAGGAATTTTAGAAAATCCCTTAAAACCTTAACCAAAGTATTTAAAATAAAATTAACAGATAAAAATAACAAATAAAAATACTAATACAAACCAAATAAAATTAACAATCAGGAAAAACTTGAACCATTTCAGCAGGAAAAGAAAGACTAACCTTACTACCCACATCCAAACCAGAACCATTAAAACTCTTCATAAAACCCCTCGCGTGTAATCTTTTACCCGAAGCAGTCTCTAAACAATAACAATATTCCCTTCCTAAAAAATGCTTCTCCCTAACCACAATCCCAGAATCATCACTAGGTTGAATAACCACATCCTCCTGCCGAACCATCAACTCACCCTTACTCAAATCATGGGAAACACCAAAATCAATCTCCCACTCACCGATTTCCGTCTGCCAAACCTTCCCATTCCTCACCGCGGGAATAAAATTAGCCTGAGTCACAAACTCCGCCACAAAACGAGAAGCAGGTTTCCCATAAATTTCCTCAGGAGTGCCTATTTGCTCCAAATTTCCCTTCTGCATCACCGCAATGCGATCGCTAATAGCCATAGCTTCCTCCCTATCGTGAGTAACAAAAATCGCAGTAGTAGCAGTCGCCTTAAGAATATTCCGTACTTCATGACGTAATCGCTGACGCACTTGAACATCCAGATTACTTAAAGGCTCATCTAAAAGTATTAAAGCAGGTTGTGGAGCTAATGCCCTAGCCAAAGCAACCCGTTGTTGTTGCCCTCCTGATAATTCATGGGGAAAGCGTTTTTCCAAGCCTCCTAAGCCTACGAGATGGAGAATATCTAAAACATTCTTTTGTATCTCTTTCTTATTGGTAAATTTCCCTTGATTTTTTAAACCAAATCCTACATTTTGGGAAACATTAAGATGGGGAAACAAAGCATAATCTTGGAATACCATTCCTGTATTGCGTTTTTCTGGTGGTTGCCAATAGCCATCACCCGCCACAATTTTCTCAGCGATTTGGATATTGCCAGAAGTAGGTTTCTCAAATCCCGCAATTATCCTTAATAAAGTAGTTTTACCACAACCGCTGGGTCCTAATAATCCTAGTAATTCCCCTTTTTTGAGGGAGAAACTAACTTGATTTACTGCTGTATAATCATGACTAAATTGTTTAGTGACATTATCTACCACAATTACTGGTTGTTTGCTATCGGAATTATTCTCAATTGTTTGTTGTTTTTGGTAAGAGTCGATGTTTGATGACATTAATTACTCCATAGACGATATTAAGATTATTTTAGCTCCTCAAGGGGCTGAATATCAAGCTGTCTGTCGAGGTTTAAGGAAGGTTAAAGGAGTTAAACCAAAAGTTGTGGCGATTCCTATGGGTTTTCAGCCTGTGATGAAGTTTTTGCAAAGTTGGCTTATTCGGAATGATACTCAAAAGTCTCCTGTGTTGTTGATGGGTTTAGCTGGGGGGTTGTCACCTGAATTTAAGGTAGGTGATATTACTTTTTATGGGAATTGTCTGTTTCGAGAGGGGGAGAATGTTTTATCTAAGAAGTGTGATGAGTATTTAACTCCTATATTGTCTCGAAGTGTTAATGGGAAGGTGGTGACGGGTTTTACTAGTGAATCTTTGGTTTGGCGAGGGGATGAGAAGTTAGGATTGGGGAATTTCTATCAGGCGAAGGTTGTGGATATGGAGGGTTTTGCTGTGTTGAGTTTATTGGAGAATGTGATTATTTTACGGGTGATTAGTGATGAATGTGGGAAAGATATTCCAAATCTCAATTCTGCTATGTCTTCTGATGGTTCTCTTTTACCTTTAAAAGCAGGTATGGCTTTCATTACTCAACCTTTGGCTGGTTTTCGTTTAATTCGTGGGGCGATGGTTGGGCTTGGGGTTTTAGAGTCGGTTACTCGTTGTCTTTTTGAGTAAGTGATATTTTTGATAATACTTTGATTATAAAATCTTGTCTGGTTCTAAATATACTTGGTGGTATGGTAAACTCTTGAGATTAATTATTGTCCTTGATTTTTGTTTTAATTGAAAAGGTTTTGGTTTCCACTAAGTCAATCAACTGGTTAAGAATTAGAGGAATGGGAAGATGGTAAAATTGAGAGGATGGAAAAATGCAGGAAAAACAGGTCATTTTTTATCAAGATGAATCAGGAAATGAGCCATTTACAGATTGGATAAATAATTTTCGCGATCGCTTAACTCGAAGACGTATCCTGCAACGCATCTTTCGACTTCAAAGTGGCAATTATGGTGATTATAAATCTCTTAAAGATGGGGTTTTTGAATTACGGTTGACATTTGGTGCTGGATATAGAGTGTATTTTGGAGAAGACGGAGATAAGATTGTTGTGCTACTTTGTGGTGGTGATAAATCAACCCAACAACAGGATATCAAAACAGCTAAGGTATATTGGAGGAGGTATTTAAGGAATGAATAATTATAGAACTCTTGAAGATGTAACATTTGAGTATTTTTCCAATCATCCAGAGGAGATTGATGATTTTCTCCAAGAAAGTTTTGCTGAATATGCTAAAGATGGGGATAGTGTAGCCCTTTTAACTCAATTAAGAATTATTGCCCGTGTGATGGGAATATCTGATATTGCTAAGGATTTTGGGATGACGGGGGATGGTTTGCAAAATGCTTTTTCTGAGGAAGGCTATCTTCCCTTTGATAATATTAATGGGATTCTTCATGCTATGGGATATGTTTTGATGCCTCAAAAAATTAATTCTTAAATCCATTCTCTTCCTAAGAGACTCCATTCCACCCAATTTTCCTAATTTTCCCCACAGGGGGATGGGATTAATTGTAATTATCATTGGGATTTCTTATCTATTTGTGGTTTTTAGGTAAGTTTTGGTTATGTTTATGGTTTAATTTTTGGTACTTTCGTTTGTTGTGCATGAGATTACAAAGCTCAGGATAAATTCTCTATACTCTATATTTATCAATGGTTTTGGGGTTTGATTGGGGAATTTTGATGAATTTTTTAGTATTTCTGTACTGTTTTATCACTTTTGGTGCGTCGGAGAGAATTTTGACTGGATTTATATTATCTTGATGGGAAGGTTTTCTTTGAAAGTATTATGGGGTATGGGTTTGGTGGTGTTTGGTATTTTGGTGGATTTTTGTATCATCAACTTCGACGCTCAAAGCAAAATGGCTGAAATGTTGATTTTTGGTCGGTGACCGTCAAATTTATACTGGGATTGGTTTTGGGGGTTGTTTTTTCTGTGCTTTTGAGTTAGAATTAGGGCATAAAGTGTTTGACCGTCGATTGGGGGGTCTAAAACCCTTACTCTATAAGGTCTCCAGAAGTGAACTCTTTACTTTTCCTTTTCCCTGTCAAGGGATCGAAACCTGAGTCCAGCTCGTGCCCTTCGGGGATACGTAATCGAACTTTACTTTTCCTTTTCCCTGTCAAGGGATCGAAACTCTAAAGCGACGAATAATACATAAATATTAAACAAAGCCCCTTTACTTTTCCTTTTCCCTGTCAAGGGATCGAAACTTGATAGTTCTTTTACCAAACTCTTTAGATTCTCAACTTTACTTTTCCTTTTCCCTGTCAAGGGATCGAAACGTCCATTGTCTAGGGTAGTGATACTTTTGTTAGTGTTCATAATCTTTACTTTTCCTTTTCCCTGTCAAGGGATCGAAACTTGAAGTTCTGTTAGAACCCGTTTCTACGACGCTCGACTTTACTTTTCCTTTTCCCTGTCAAGGGATCGAAACTCTGGTGCTTGGGTACGTGGTAGTGTAGAGTCCTTCCACCATCTTTACTTTTCCTTTTCCCTGTCAAGGGATGGAATATGAAAATTTGGGAGAAGAAGATAGAGATTAGGTAGGAGAATGGGGAGAATGGGGAGAATGGGGGAATGGGAGGAATTCAGTATTATATTCTTGCATCCATCTTTTTACTTTCCCTGTCAAGGGATGGAATATGAAAATTTGGGAGAAGAAGATAGAGATTAGGTAGGAGAATGGGAGATGGGGAGAATGGGAGATGGGGAGATGGGGGAATGGGGAGAATGGGAGATGGGGAGAATGGGAGATGGGGAGATGGGGAGATGGGGAGTTTCTTGAGAGTGGGAGAGTGGGGAAGACTTGGGAGTTTCTTGAGACTTCTGCTTACGCAGAGGCGGAAGCCAAGGGTTGACTTGGGAGAAAAAGAGTATATCTTATTTACTTATTACTCATTACTTATTACTTATTACTTAACCAAGAGTCGGGAGAATTATATTAGGGAAGAGAGATAAAACAGGAGATTATCTCTATACCTTCTTACTTCTTACTTCTTACTAAAAAAAACTCTCATACTAATTAACCCAAAAGAATCCTCCCATAACCATCAAAATAACCCAAATCCACCTTAATCTCACGAATCAGACGATTAAAATAAGTAGACTTAGCACCAAAACCCCCAACCAGAGTAGAATCCTCACTATTATTAAAACTCAAACCAAAAGAATACTCCCCATCAACACGAGAATTCCTGCCAGACACAGCAAACTCATCAGAATTCCCCAAAAAAGCATCAATTTCAGAAGATAAACCATCCAAAATATCCAATCTAGCAACGATTCTCACACCCAAATCCGTCCCCAATCTCACATCCCGTTCCTCAACCGCAGATAAACGCTCAGATAAATCACTATCCATCTCCAACTCATTAGGATGTAAACCCAAATACTTTTGGATTCTAACGCGATCGTTCAAAGTAAAAAAATCCATATAACAACCAACCACTAAAAACTAAAAAAAGAACATTGAAAACTAACCGAAAAAAAGAGAATTAACTAAGACTAATGCCGGTAAATCAAAGAATAACCTCCGCCTCATGAAGCAAAACTCCAACTAAAAGTAGAGAGAAAATTATTCAGAGAAAAAGATTAAACAGACAAAAAGGCAAAAAAATACCGACATAAAACCTTAATCAACCTAAACTCAAAGATGAAGAGATAAAAATCAAAGGTAAAATAAGATTCTGAAAAACTTTAAAAAAATAAAACTTATCAGTCCACGTCATTTAAAGTGGTCGTCGCCACTGGGGAAAAAATACTAATCAAATAGTATATAGTCCATTATAACACAGAAACCAATCTCTCATCCAAATAACTTAAGTAAAATTAGTTTAAAAAAATCAACCCGAAATGAAAACAATATCATTTTTCCCATAATAGTGATATAGATGAAGAATGGGGAGAATGGGAGAATAGGAGAATGGGGAGAATAAATTTTGGTTAATTATTCTAGATTTGAGATTTTTTAACCTTATCATTATTAAAGACAATTTGATATAAAGGCAAGAGAATATCTACTGAGGCAGAGGTTACGTCAACAGAAACAAGAAAAAATACATTGAGGAATTGAATATATAACAAAATATTAAAACCTTGACTATAACAGAAAATTACAATTGCTACCAAATCTAATCTAAAAATTAAGATAATATCATAACATTAAATTTAAAATAAAAAGAGGAAAACCCATGGCAGATCAAGAACAAATAAAAATCATCAAAAAAGGAGCTAAAATTTGGAACGAATGGCGAAAAGAAAATCCCCACCAAAAAATCAACCTATCAAACGCAATCCTCAACAACATCAACCTAAGAACAGTCAACTTATCAAATGCCAAACTAAATAATACCATTCTTTCAGATGCCAACTTAAGCGAAAGCAACATCAAAAATTCCAGCCTCAGAAATGCCAACTTAAGGAATGCCAACCTATCAGACGCAAATCTTTCCAACAGTAATCTTTCCCTTGCCAACCTCAGAAATGCCAACCTCTGGAATTCCAACCTCTGGAATGCCAACCTCAGCCAAGCCAACTTTAACGATGCTAACCTAAGCTACGGAAACTTAACAGAAGCCAACCTTTGGAATGCCAACTTATCCTATGCTAATTTGAGGAATACCAACTTTACCCATGTTAACCTAAGTGATGCCAGATTATTTGCTGTAATTGCCTTATCAACCAACTTTGAAGGTGCCAATTTAACAGGAGTATGTATCCAAGATTGGAATATTAATAACTATACCAACTTAGATAAAGTTATTTGTGAATTTGTATATTTAAGATATCTTTATGATGATGAAGAAGACACATGGAATTATAGACAAAGAAGACCAAAAGATCCTAATATAAAATTTGCACCAGGAGAATTTAGCAAACTTTTTTATAAAAGCAAAAATACAGTTGAGTTAGTATTTGAAAAAGGAATTAGTTGGAAAGCATGGATGGTATCTTTTCAAAAACTACAGAATCATTTCCAAAACTATGACTTATCAATTTATTCTTTTGAGAATACACAAGATGGTATCTTCACCATTAAATTAAAAGTTCCAACCGGTATAAACAAAAATAAAGTACAAAAATATATAAACAAGCAGTATACTTTAGAAGCAAAATTAGAAGAAGAGAATAAGGAATTAGCTGATTTAATATATATTGCCAAATTATTAGCCAAATATAATCCCAACAAATCTAAAAATAATCAGAATCATCACCATGGTATAAATACCACGAAAAGAATGCTATCAAAAGATGAAATATCTGATTTAGATAAGCTAATTCAAGCCAGAGAAGAATATTTAAATTCAGAAGACGAAGACGAAGAAGAAAACAAAGAAACATTCAATATCCATGCCATTAATCAAAGTATTAGCAAAAAACTAAATAAATTACCAATCAAATCCAAAAAATCTTCAATAGTTGAACTTTTATCCAACCTTCAAAAAGAAATAAATACTTCAGAATATCTATTTGAAGATAACAAAACAGAAGCACTAGAGCAAGTAGATGTCTTATTAAATTCTTTAAGTATAGAAGAAAGAATCAAGAATTTTAATAAATTTTGTGAGAATCTAGAAGAAAATCAAGATAAAGACGATTCCTATGATGAACTATTAGAAGATTTGTTTAAAGAAAAAGAATAATTAAAAAATAGAAGAAAATCCTATAAAATCATTTATTGATGAAATAGAATAGCAGTAGATGAAAAAAAATAAAGATAATTAAAAATCTTTAGTCGTCATAGTTCAAGCTCAATGTATTGAAAACATTAATTAACAATATAAGATAAAAATCAATCCAACAAAAAAAACATTACTAAAATATTTACTTACCCATGAACCTAAAAATTAAGAACTTTGACAAAAGAAAACAACTTAAAAAGCCAATTTAAACTTAGAAAATAGAGAAAATCAAAACTCTAAAAATAGCTCAAAAATAACTATCTCAGAAAACTCAATCTAAAATCATAACTTTAAGATATAATTAGAGAAAACATAAAATTATATAGAAAACCTAGATAAAAAAATCTGATCTAATTAGAAATTAGTTAAACATATGACCTTAAAAAAACGCCAAAAATAAAGGCAAAAAAAGGAGCAAAAATGGCAAGTGTTGAGCAACTAAAAATCTTGAGAAATGGAGTAAATAATTGGAATCAATGGAGAGAAAATAACCCACAAGTGCCAATAGATTTAAGCCAAGCCAATTTAAGCAATGAAAATCTAACAGGAGTAAACTTATCAGTTGCGGATTTAATCGGAGCAAACTTAGTGGGAACAAATCTCATGGCAGCTAACTTAAGTGATGCCGATCTCAGTGAAGCTAATCTCAAAAAAGCTGATCTCAGTGCCGCCAATTTAACAGCAGTGAAATTAAGTGCTGCCAATTTAAGCTTTGCCAAACTCAACGAAGCCAACCTCAACGAAGCCAATCTCTATTCTGCCACCCTCAGAGAAGCCAACCTCAGCGAAGCCAATCTTCACTTTACAGACTGTTGTGAAACGGACTTTAGTAGAGCAAAATTATTTCGAGCCGACTTAAGTGCAGCAGACTTTAGTAGAGCAAAACTCTTTCGAGGAGATTTATCAAGAGCAAAATTCTTTCAAGCCAAACTCGTAGAAACAGATTTAAGCGAAGCAGATTTAAGTAAAGCAAAATTAATACAAGCAGATTTATGGAATTCTAATCTCAATAGAGCAATACTTTATAAAACAGATTTTTCTAACTCAGATTTAAAAGGAACAGATTTTATTGAAGCTAAACTCATAGAAAGCAATCTCTGGAAAGCCAATCTCTTTGATGCTAACTTCACCAAAGCTAATCTTAGTAACGCCAACTTAGGGAATGTTTGTGCTAATTCTGCCAATTTTAAAGGAGCGATTCTCACAGGAGCCTGTATTGAAGACTGGAAAATTGATGAAGAAACTAACCTGAATCAAGTTATTTGCGATTATATTTATTTAAACTTAATTTTTAAACCCAAAGAAGGGAAGTTAATTTACCAAGAGCGTCGTCCATATGATGTTAATAGAAGCTTTATCAAAGGAGAATTTAGTAGATTATTCCAGTTAAACTCTAAGACAGTAGAGTTGTTTTTCGACAAAGGAGTAGATTGGAAAGCATTTTTGATTACTTTTGAAAAATTAAAAATCCATTATCAGAGCGAAGATATTTTTATCCATTCTTTTGAAAATCAACAAGAAGCAGGATTTATTATTCGTTTAAATGTTCCAGCCCCTTATGATAAGATAGAATTTAAAGAATTCTTAAAAAATCAATATCAACTAGAAATGGAGTTAGAAACTAATAATGAGCAGTTAGTTAATCTGATGGAAATTACTAAATACTTAGCTGATAGTAATTTAAACCCTGCCCTTTCTGGAAATATGATGGATAATTATATGAGGCCATCAATCAAACCTTCAAGTATTCCATCTGAGAAGAAACAATCCCTTACCTCTGGAGAGATTAGAGAAAATAATATTACTCTCACTGGAGAAGAAACGGAATTTCCTACAAAAAGCAGAGAAAATTTCCAGACATTGACTGAAGAAGAAACAGAATCTCCTACAAAAAACAGAGAAAATTTCCAGACATTTAATGAAGAAGAAACGGAATCTCCCACCCAAATCAGAGAAAATTTCCAGACACTTACTGGAGAAGAAACAGAATCTCCTACCCAAATCAGAGAAAATTTCCAGACACTTAATAATACCAGTGAAGAGAATCCCACAGAGATTAACTTTTCCACCGCCAATATTAGTAAAACAGATATATTAAAAAATAGATTAATCAACAATATAGATGACGAAGAGAAGAAAACATTATTAGCAGAAATAATCGGAGAAAATTCAGAACAGCCAAAGAATAATACCATTTATAAGATTACTAATCTTAACAGTATTATAACTGGAAAAATTAATGAATTGTTATTTACTAATGGAAATATTTCCCCAAAACTTGGAGAATTATTAGGACTTATCAAACAAACCATTAACTTAGAAGATATGACTAATAAAAATAGATTAGAAGCCTTTGAGCAATTACTTCCATTAGTAGAAGCCGCTAACAATCGAGACAATGAATTAATGAAAAAACCTGCAAAGACTGCTATTTTGGCTTTAAAAGGCATTGCCATTTCTTTGCCTTCGGCGACTAATTTGATTAAGGCTTGTAATAAAATCTTACCTCAAGTTGAAATTTTACTAAAACTTTAAACTTGAATTATCAATGTCAAAATCAAATACTCACAATTTAATATTGATATAGATAGAGAATGAGTGGAATGGGGAATTGATAGAGGAAAACAGGAAAAGAAATTTTGGGTTAATTATCTTAGATTTAAGATTTTTAATCTCTATGATTATTAAAGACTTTCTTGATATAAAAACATCAAGCTAATCTTCAAAGTTTGTATCTACAAATTGCTTTTTTTCGAGTAAATATAAAAGTCTTGAAATTTCAAACTGTATCTGAAACTCATTGTATTTCCCTCTAATTAAGTCAAATTTGCTTAAGTTGAGATTTTAGAGAAAATAGAATTCTAATTACATCTAAAAAATATTAAGAATTAAGGAAATATTGCCAATTATTAATAGTTATCCTCCTGATTTAAATCGGCTTAAAATTCAGATATACCAATAAAATTGATTGCATATTCTAAGAAAAGATGTTATTATGGCCTACAAGGGTAAAACAAAATAAAACTCATACCAATTTTAATTAGAAAACTCAATAGTAGGAATACGGATATGGCTAATAAAAGGCAAGTGGAAATACTTAATAGAGGAGTTAAAATTTGGAATCAATGGAGAAAAAATAGTCAAAAAAGAGAAAAAACCAACTTAAAAGATAAGGAAACACTACCAGAAACGACAGAAATTGATTTAACAGATGCTAACCTTAGTGAAAAAAACTTGAGCAGAATCAACTTAGTAGGGGCAGATTTATCTGGAGCGAATTTATCTGGAGTCAACTTCAGCAAAGCCAAATTGACACGAACCAATCTCTGTAATACTAACCTCAGTAATACCAACTTATCACAAGCCAACTTATCACAAGCCAACTTATCACAAGCCAATCTCTCACAAGCCAATCTCTCACAAGCCAATCTCTCACAAGCCAATCTCTCACAAGCAAACTTAATAGAAGCAATTCTCATCGAAACCAACTTAGAGAATATAGACTTGACAGGAGGGAATTTATATCTTGCTAACCTTACCAAAAGCAATTTAGCTCAAGGAAACCTAAGCCGAGTCAATCTTCGTCTAGCCAAATTAATTAAAGCTCATCTTGTGGAAGCGAATTTATCCTATGCCAATTTAATTAAAACTAATTGTACCCAAGCTAATTTCTATAGAGCAAATTTTTATGGAGTGACAACATTTCAAACTAATTTTCAAGGAGCAAATTTGACTGGAATCTCTAGAGATGATTGGGAAATAGATACTCAAAACAACTTTAATGATTTAATATGTGAATACTTTTATCTTCGAGACAAACTAGAAAATAACTCAATTTTAGATAATCAAGAATTTTTTTGGATAAATCAGGATCTAGATTCAAAATATACTGGGATATTTCGAGCACAACAAGAATTATTTTCAACACATCCAATTATTAAATATAATTATTTAAGATTTCTAATTAACTTCAACGTTTCAATAGTTAATAGTTTGCAATCCCCAAAATAGTTAAGAATTTGCTATCATTAATTTATTAATTAAACAGTAACTTTGAATACTATCTCCCAAAATCAGTCACACCTTAGTGCCTCAAAGCAAATGATGATTTTCTCACTTGGCAAGTTAAAAAAAAACTTAAATTAATCAAGACAATCTGATTTTAGAGGTGATAGAATATAGAAGTAAATTTATTTGTTATTAAAGAAGGTTAGTGAAAACTTATGGTTTACCAATACATTAGTCGCCCATCATGGGCAAATAAAAAACTCCAAGAATTAACCGATAGTCAACGTTTTGCCCTATTAGTAATCGACGAACGGGAGGAAAGACAGTTGAGTCGAGCTAGATTTGCCAAATACTTTGGAGTGAGTGCACAAGCTGTAGGAAATTGGGAACAAGGAAATACCATTCCTCAACCTGATAACCTAGCTAAATTAGCACAAATGCGAGGAGAGCCTTTAGAAGCCTTGATGAATGTGATTTATAATAAACCACAGCCAGAAAAGCAGATATGTTCTCCTAAATTGACTATTTTGGATTTAGCCAAGAATTTGTCTGAGGATGAAAAAATGGAAGTAGCAATTTCTATCTTGGAAGATTCTCGTCGAGAATATCACAAAAAATTTAGAAAAATTAATGCTCTTCAAGAAGAGAAAGAACTTGAAGAACAAAAAGCTATTAATTTAGAACAAAGTACTAAATCTCAAAGGAAAGATAATAGTAGATCAAGAAAAACAATCCCAGATTTTAATTAGAATATATCTTGATCAATAGATAATTATTTTGCTATTTTTAGATTTAAAAAGAAGAATCCCGTTAAGTTTTTCTACAAAAACTAAAAATCGAGTTAACGGGAATGATTATTTTTATAATAACAGAATTATTTTTCAGATTTTATCTTTTTATATGTTGCTTTAAATCTCTAAGAATAGAATCACCCTTACCTGTTTTGAAACCTTCTACCAATTTATTAGTATTAATATTTCCGTTGACAAAGTATTCACTATTAACAACATTGATAGTGTCATGGGAAAGTTGACTACCAATGCCGCTTCCTGGGCGAGGTTTACCAAAGTGGGCATATGCTTCATCTTGAAGGAGGTTATCTATATATTCCGTAGCTAATTTGAGGTTTCTTTCTCCAGTTTCTAAGGTTTCCCCGGTATCTACTACTAAATCCTCACCATTTTCAAAGATAATTCCCTCATCTTTGAGGAGACGAAGAAAATCTAAAGGGTTGTTGACTTTAGAGGCAATTGCCGAGACAAATTGATCTTCTAATTCTTGTTGTTTGGCTTGAGATTGAAGAATATTACTTTGATTTGCTTCATCTAATGATTCTAAGTTTTGGTTAAAGGAAGGATTATTTTGGTTATCTTCAGGATTATCTTCAGGAATATTTTCTTCTTCAAAGGAATTTTCTAACTCTTCAGTTAGGTTTTCTTGGGTTGAATCAGGGAAAAATTCAGACATAGTTTTATTCAATAAATCTTGAGTTTCTTGGAGAATATTGGCTTTTAACGTTTCAATATCTGCTTCTGTGAGAGGTTTTTGAGGAATATTTTTATTTAATAAATCTTGATTTTGCTGGAAAATCTCATCCTTTAAAGCTTTAAATTCTTCTTGTCTTGAGGTTTTCTCTTGTCTTTTAATTCTACCTACTGCACCTGTAATATCTTTTTGTAAGGTTTGTTTTAGGTTTTCTATTTGGTTTTCAATTTCTGTTTTTAAGTTATATATTTCTGCTTTGATTTTAATAGAATCCATTAATTTACTCCAAAACTTTATTTTAACTACGAATTTTTTGGTAAATTTCTACTTTATTTCTAGAGATAAACTTTTAGTTATGTTTGAGATAATCTCTTTCTTTGCTTACTATTTTAACTTACCACAAGTAAATTTGTCAACAAATTATTTTACTTTAAATCAATTAACGATCAAGCCACTATTGAGAAATTTGTGATATAATATATACTCGTCAATAATTCAAAAAAAGGGTTAATTCTCCCAGATTTAAGAAATTTAAACTCTATGATTATTTTAAGAAATTGGGATAAACAGTCACTAAAAACAAATGTTATAGTAGAGAAAGAAAAAAAATACAAACTCAAAAATGAATAGCAAAAAACCAAATCATTTATTATCCAAAACCTTATCAAAATTTCAAAAGCAAATAGGGATTCTAGGAATATTTGTAGTAATTTTCTGGCTATTAGAAATCCTAGATATCTTTGTCTTCCAACAATCATTAAACGTCTATGGAATCCAACCACGCACAATAGTAGGATTGCGAGGCATATTATTTGCCCCTTTTCTTCACGGAGGATTTAGACATTTAATTAGTAATACTATACCATTTATCACTCTTGGGTGGTTAGTAATGGTTCAAGAAACCAGTGATTTTTATATTGTAACAGCAATAACTATGCTTGTAGGAGGTATAGGAGTTTGGCTGCTTGGAGCGACAGGATCAGTTCATATTGGGGCTTCTATCCTGATTTTTGGCTATTTAGGCTTTTTATTATTAAGAGGTTGGTTTCAACGTAATTTCACTTCAATTTTCTTATCTGTAGTAGCATTATTATTTTATGGCAATGCAGTTTTAGGAATATTACCATCTGGAGGTAGAGTTTCTTGGGAAGGGCATTTATTTGGCTTTTTAGGAGGGATTTTAGCAGCTAGAATGATTGCTAAAGAAAAGAAATATTTTAAATAGCCATGAAAAATTAACCAATAAATATAATTATGGCAGATATTCATAAGTTGATGCGTAAGTTGGCATCACAGGAAAAACTCTTATTGGAAACAGAATTTCTCGCTCCTTGCGTGAAACGAGGGCAAGTGAGAACCAGTATTGAGAAAATTATTTATACAATGAACCCTCAACCGGAAGATTTTGAAGGTTGGGGAATATTTAAATCAGTGAATCCCAAAACAGCGGAAATGATAGAAGAGGCATCATTACCTCAAATAGCTGAATATTTAGGGTTATTAAAACCTTTACGTTTACGTTTGGCTTATTCTTTAGAAGGAAAAAGTTGGTTGGCTTATCCAATAAATGAGTCGGATATGCACCAGCGTTTCGGTAATATTAAACCGGTTGTGGTTCATTTGGTAGATGAAGGCGCAAGATTTGAAGTCATTATCGCTCGTAGGGATGGTAATTGTTGGTGGTATGAAGATATCGATCGTCGCTCTGATAGTATGATTGCAGATAAATTGAATGAGTTTTTTAGAGATGAGACGAAAACAGAGAAAGTTCATTTTTCAGGAATGACTCCAGAAATGCTAACTATTTACGATTTGGCTTTACAAAATACTGCCAATTATCGACAGGGAAGAGAATATGGTTTAGAAATAAGAGATAACACTGGTAAACAAGATAAAGAGATTTTATTTGGAGAGAATGAGTCTCAAGCTTCTTCCGAAAGGCGTTTGCAAAAGGCTTTACATCAAGGAGGGGGAATGTTAGAAAGATTTCGCGATAGAGGGGATTTTTGGCAGGTGGAATGGAAAACTGGTGATGGAGAATTTCATTCTTCGGCAATAAATAAAAATGATTTAACCGTAATTAGTTCTGGTATTTGTTTGAGCGGAAGAGATAGAGATTTTGATTTACAATCTCTTGTAGGAGTAATGGAAAACCAATATGATTGGTAAGTAATAAGTAATAAAAAAATAATAACTAGGAAATAATTAAGATAATTGTGAATAGGTGACTAGGTTATGTCGATTTTTTATCATGAACAATTATATCGCACTCCTACTTTAATGGAAAAAATAAAAGATTTTTCTATTACCATCTGTGGGGCAGGTGCTTTAGGGGGAAATTTAACTGAGAATTTAGCTCGATCGGGTTTCGGGAAATTACGAGTCATCGATTTTGATCGTATTGAAGAGAGAAATTTATCCACTCAACCCTATTACAAATCAGATATTGGAGCATATAAAGTAAAAATCTTAACTAATAGTATTTATCGAGCCATAGGAATAGGAATTGATGGATGCTCAAAAGAATTAACTAGTGAAAATTGTCATAAATTATTATCTGGAAGCCAGTTACTAATCGATACTTTTGATAATAGTGTATCCAGAAAAATAGTAAAAGATTACTGTGAACAACAGAAAATACCCTGCCTTCATGTAGGTTTGTATGTAGATTATGCTGAAATAATTTGGAATGAAAATTATCGAGTGCCTTCTGCAACTAACGATGATATTTGTGATTATGCTTTAGCGCGTAATTTGGCGATAATGGCTATGGGAGTAGCTAGCGAAGTAATCATCACTTTTATTGAAAGTAATCAGCAGAAAAGTTATACCATTACCATTGGTGATTTTGCTGTTAAACAGTATCTGAGTTAATTACCAGAGATTTAATTTCATCTAAAGCAGATTTTACCCCAACAGAAGTAACAGAAGACAAACTTTCATCAAAATCAAAAATAACAGCGGGAATTAAAATCCAGTAAGCTAACGGAGAATTCCCATAAATATATTCACTTAAAAAAAGAAGAGATGAGGGATTACCAGTATGGACTAAATCCATATTGAAACATTGAGGATGAATAACCCTTATCTCTATAAATTTTGAACAACACACAGAAGCATCTACAAAAATAACCATTCTCACTTGAGAAATTTCTTCTGCTAATTCAGGGGTTAATTGATGAATCGAATGGGATTTCACTCTTGGCAAATTCCACCTTTTCACTTCATCCGCAACAACTCGGCCCGCGCCATCATCACCTCTTAAAATATTCCCATAGCCAATCACCAAAACTTCCGACATGGCAAACTCCATGATTATTTCTTGACAATTAAAGCAAAATATTCATCTCGAAAATAACGTAAAGTACTTAATACAGGATTTGGGGCACTTTGGCCTAGTCCACATAAACTAGTTTGTTTCACCATTCGACATAAATCCTCCAACTTATCTAACTCGATCATCGTAGCTTCTCTAGCCAAAATTTTCTTTAAAAGTAGATTCATCTGAAAAGTTCCTGATCGACAAGGAACACATTTACCACAACTTTCTTCCTGACAAAATTCCATATAAAATTGGGCAACATCTACCATATTAGCATTCTCATCCATAACGATCATCCCACCAGAACCCATCATCGTACCTAAATGAATTAAAGATTCATAATCAATAGAAGTATCTAAAGCAGAAGCGGGAATACAACCTCCTGAAGGGCCGCCGGTTTGTACAGCTTTTATCACTCCATCACCAGAAGCACCGCCCCCCATTTCCTCCACAATTTGTCTTATGGTCGTGCCCATAGGGACTTCAATTAAGCCAGTATTTTTCACCTTACCCGTCAAAGCAAAAACTTTAGTGCCTTTACTTTTTTCTGTGCCGATGCTAGCAAACCAGTTACTCCCTTCTCGAATGATAGGAACAATATTGGCAAAGGTTTCAACATTATTGATTAAAGTAGGAGATTGCCATAATCCCGATTCCGCAGGATAAGGAGGGCGAGGGCGAGGATTACCACGTTTGCCTTCAATGGATGCAATTAAAGCGGTTTCTTCTCCACAAACAAAGGCTCCTGCGCCAACCCGAATATCGATTTTAAAGTCGAAGGGTGAATCAAAGATTTGACTGCCCATTAAGCTATATTTTTTCCCTTGTTGGATGGCTTTTTGTAGACGATGGATGGCTAAAGGGTATTCGGCACGAATATAAATGTAGCCTCGATTTGCTCCTATAGCATAAGCTGCAATGGTCATTCCTTCTAATACCCGATGAGGATCGCTTTCTAAAACACTACGATCCATAAATGCGCCGGGATCTCCTTCATCAGCATTACAAATAACATATTTGGTTTTGCCCGGCATTTTGGCAACTGTAGCCCATTTTAAGCCTGTGGGATAGCCTCCTCCCCCTCTTCCTCGTAAACCGCTGCGAGTTATTTCTTGGATAGTTTCTTCAGGAGTCATTTCATGAATTACATGATAAAGTTGTTGATATCCTCCTTGTGCAATATATTCTTCAATTCTTTCTGGGTTAATTTTCCCACTATTTTCTAAAACAATAGGGAATTGATTTGTAAAAAATGGATAGTTAATATTACATTTATGAGGATTTTTCTCTGTTAAGATATCTTGTTTTTTTTCTGAAATGATTTCTTTGATAATGCCTTTTGCTGTTTCTGGGTTAACTTGTTCATAAAGAATGTCCATGGGATGTACTGCTACTAAAGGTCCTTTTCCACAACATTTCAGGCAACCAACGCTAGATACTTCAATATTTTCCTCTAAACCTGCTTTTTTCACTGCTGTTTCTAAACTATTTTTCACTGCTTTAGAATTAGCAGATAAACATCCTGCTGCTGTACAGCAACAAATACGAATTTTTTTCTGACGATTTTGTTCTTGTTCGGCAATTTCTAGTAATTCTTTTAAATCCATCGGTTTAACCTTTGCTAATTAATTATTAGATATTGGATATTTTTGGGATTAATTTCATTTTTTTCTAAGAAGAAAAAGATAATTTTGATTTTTATTTCTCAGTTTTTTGATTAGTCAGTATTCTTGAAGCCAATCTTTTACATTTTTAACCACCAATTCTGGGGTTTGTTTTCCTGATACTTTATCATCGAAAACTGCTGCCGGTCCAATGCCACAAGCACCAATACATCTTGTTGTTATTAGAGAAACTTGATTATTAGCTGTTGTTTCTCCAGGATGAAGATTTATTTCTTTCCCCAATGCTTCAATAATCGCATTAGCTCCTTTCACATAACAAGCAGTTCCTAAACATACTACACAAACATGATCTCCTTTTGGTTTTAGTGAAAATAAGTGGTAAAAGCTGGCAACGCCATAAACTCGACTGAGGGGTAATTTTAAATTTCGAGCTATGTATAATAAAATTTCTGTTTCAAGATAGCCAAATATTTCTTGTGCTTTATGGAGTATCTCTATTAAAGCATCTTGACGATATTGATTACGCTTCATGGTGATATCTAAGACTTTAAAGCGTTTATCTTTTTGAAATTTTTTCCCTCTTTGGGAATTTGCTTTTTTAAATTCTGCTTTTAAAGTTAACATTTTTTCTCTTTTTTTACTAAACAATAACTGAAAAAAAAATTATTTTTATTTTTTGTTTTTTAATTAGTTTTAATCTGAATAAATATGTAGCTTATTTGTTTTCTTGATTTAAAATTGATTAATTCAAAAAACTTTTTTTTAAATACTTATCCAAACTTAATCATTTTTCTACCTGCCATTAAAGGCTTTTTATCTTTAAGTAATGGCTCTATAGTTGCTCGAATTCGCTCTGCATCAGGAGGACATCCAGGTAAATAAAGCTCTACTGGTACTATTTCATGGACTGGAGAAACCCGATCAAGCAATTTGGGTAAGATATTTTCCTCTAAAGGAATTTGAGGATTGACATCTACAAGCTCAAAATAACTCCGTTTTAGAATTGGATCTGCACTTCCTAGTGAATTACGCATACCTGTGACGTTAGCTGTAACGGCACAATCACCAAAAGAGATGAGAAATTTAGTATTTTTTCTCACTTGAAGTATGAGGGCTAAGTTATCTTCATTGGCAACTGCCCCTTCAACTAAACAAATATCTACATCTGGAGGATATATTTTTCCATCACAAGCCACTGGACTGTAAACTATATCCACAAAAGTACCTAACTTAAATAGCCATTCATCTAAGTCTAAGAATGACATATGACATCCAGAGCATCCTGCTAACCATACTGTTGCTAATTTTATTTTTTTCATAATTCCAAAATATTATTCTTTAAAATTCTAATTATTTAAAATTTATCCATGATTAATCAATAATTTACTTAAAAACTTACCTCATCCATTCTCCTTTTTTTCTAGCTTCAATGAGAAATTCCAACTTAAAACGATCGCGTTTAATACCAGCAACCGTAGTGCCTTTAGGAAAAATCGCTCCTGTAGGACAAGCTTCTACACACTTACCACAGTTAGTACAAGCATCAACCTCTCCCCAAGGCTGATTCAAACCAGAAATAATTCGAGACTGATTACCCCTGTTAGCAATATCCCAAACGTGAGCACCTTCAATTTCATCACAAACCCGCACACACCGAGTACAAAAAATACAACGATTGTGATCGATGCCAAATTGAGGATGGGAAATATCCACATCACGATGGGGAAAACAGTAAGAAAAACGAGAATTATCCATACCTACCTCAATGGCTAAATCCTGAAGCTCACAATTTCCATTAGCCACACAAACGGCACAGATATGATTGCCTTCAGCGAAAAGCATTTCTATAATCATGGAGCGATATTGTTTAAGTTTCTCAGTGTGAGTTTGAATTTTCATCCCTTCTACTACTTGAGTTACACAAGCGGGCTTAAGTTTATGATTTCCTTCAATTTCCACTAAACACAATCGACAAGCTCCAACATTAGAAACTCCTTCTAAATGACATAAAGTTGGAATATGGATTCCTGCATCTTTAGCTGCTTCAAGAATTGTTTCATTCTCACGAGCACTAATAATCTGATTATTAATAGATAAAGTTTTGACTGACATGGTTTTTATCTTTTATTTAATGTTATTAAATGAATTTTGCTGTTCAATAAAACTAAGTCGTAATTTTACTCAGTATTTATTTTGTGGTTTTTATTTTTTTGATTCTCTTTGATTTTAATTCTAATTTCGGTATAATTGATGAATAATTTTTCCATCCACTGTCACTAATTCAAGATGTAAAGGCATTTGACCAACAGCATGAGTAGAACAACTGAGACAAGGATCGAAAGCTCGAATACCTGCCTCCACACGGTTAAGCATCCCCTCTGGAATTTCCTTCCCATGAATATAATGCCGAGCAATTTGAGCTACAGTACGATTCATCGCTAAATTATTTTGACCAGTAGCAACAATTAAATTAACTTTTTGAATTAAACCATTTTCGTCAACTAAGTAATGATGAAATAAAGTACCCCTTGGAGCTTCACTAACTCCCACTCCTTGAAGTTGATTGACACCTGCATGAGCTTGCAATCGATGGGAAAGCAGTTGAGGATCATTTAAGCTAATTTGAATTCTCTCAATAGCGGCAATAATCTCAATTAAACGGGCATAGTGATAGAAAAAGGATGAATTAACTGTATTACTTGAACGATGACGAAATTCCTGTAACTCTTGATCTGCTTGAGGCGTACCCATACTATGACAAACATTCAGACGTGCTAAAGGACCAACACGATACATTCCGCTTTGCAAATGGCATTGATTGGAACTATCGGGATAACCCAGAGGACGATAGTAGGGAGATTTTAAATAAGAATCGGGTTGAACAGCTTCCCCAATAAACTGTTGATAATGACTAGGATCGATGTTATCAGCAATAATATTGCCATCACTATCAACAAAACGGAGGAAACCATCATAATGCTCCCACAAACCATTAGAACTCACTAAACCTAAAAATAAACTAGGAAAGTTGCCAAAAATAGTAGCTTCTTCTTGATTGTCATCGAGAATTTGCTTAAAGATTTCAATAGCATAAAGAGCAGTATTTTGGACTTCAGGAAACCAACCACGAATTTTCTCCCGCCCTTCTTCAGTAAGAGGCCCTCTCACACCTCCAGGTATAGACCAAGAAGGATGAATTTTTTGCCCTCCAAGGATTTTGATGATTTCTTGACCAAATTGCCGCAATCTGATGCCTCTACGAACTAAATCTGGTTTTGCTGCCATTAATCCAAAAACATTACGCTTAAGAGGATCACTATCCCAACCCAGAAGTAAATCAGGGCTGCTGAGATGGAAAAAACTCAGGGCGTGTGATTGAACGATTTGGGCTAGATTCATTAACCGGCGTAGCTTTTCTGCCGCAGGAGGTATCTTGACTGCTAGAATTTGGTCTCCTGCTTTGGCAGATGCTAGTAGATGACTGACGGGACAAATACCACAGATGCGAGGGGTAATTCCGGGCATTTCCCAAAAAGGTCTTCCTTCGCAGAATTTCTCAAACCCTCGAAATTCGGTTACATGAAATCTTGCATCTACTACTTCTTCACTATCGTCTAAGTAGATAGATATTTTGGCATGACCTTCGATGCGAGTTACTGGATCAATTATGATTTTTTTAGACATAATACCGACTCTCGTTAACTAAAGTTGATAATTTTTTAGTCTATTCCCAAAGTTTTTTCCGAGTTATGTTAAATCTATATCTAACTATGAAGTTTTAAATTCATAAATTGCCTTGATTATATTTTGATTCCGGTGGAGAGTAAAACCTGTTTTAGTACATAAATGCTGCATAACAGTATTTTCTGGTAAAATTTCAGCAAAAATATATTGGAAATTTTCTGATGAACCTACCTCAATTAATTGTTTAAGTAAATGATTTCCCAAGCCTATTCGTTGATATTTATCATTCACTAATAAGCCTAATTCTGCTTGATCAGGATAACCATGCAGTCGAGTTAAATTACCAATTCCTAAAATAGTATGTTTTCCTGTTTCTTTATCCAGATAATCTGCAACTAAAGCCATTTCTCGAGCATAATCAATAAAACAAATCCTTGCTATTCTCTGATGAGCTAGCCTTGTTTTTAATTTAAGAAGCTGAAAATAACGGTAATAAATTGTTTCATCTGAAAGATTTTTAAAAAAATCAACCACTAAAGGTTCATCTTCTGGACGAATAGGACGAATTTCTACATGACGATGGTCTTTAGTTAAGACTTCAACAACATACTCAGAAGGATAAGGACGAATTACCAAAGGTGGAATAGTTTCCTCCTTAAAGCTTTGATCAAATAAAACAACTCTAGCATCTAAAGCAATTAAACCCTCAGAGGAAGCTAAAATAGGATTTATATCTATTTCCTTAATCCAACGTTGTTCTATAATTAACTGACTAAATAATACCAATAATCGATCTAAAGCATTTAAATCTATAGATTTTCGTCCTCGAACTCCTTTAAGAGCTTCATAAATACGAGTACGTTTAATAATCCATCTAGCTAAAGTAGTATTCAAAGGAACAAGTCCTAAAGCTCGATCACGTTCAATTTCTACCAATTCTCCACCTTTACCAAATAACAATACTGGCCCAAATTGAGGATCAATCGTACCTCCAAGGATTAATTCATAAGCATCATTCATTTTCACCATAGGTTGCACCGTTACCCCTAAAAAATCATCAGGATTAACAGATTGACGAATAGCAAGGAAAGCCTCTCTCACTTCATCACTATTACCAAGATTTAACTTCACTCCACCAACATCAGTTTTATGAGTTATAGTTTCCGAATGAAGCTTTAAAACCACAGGATAACCAATGGATGATGCTGCTTCCACAGCTTCTTCTAGATTCTTAGCAAGTCGAGTTTCTACAGTGGGAATACCATAAGAAGATAACAATTGTTTTGATTCAAACTCAGTCAATAAATTACGGTATTGTTTTCGACAATTTTGAATAATTTTGCTAGCTAAATCTTTATCCTGTGAATTAGTTTCATGAGTTAAAATAGGAGTCTGATATAAATTACGTAAATTGTAACTATATTGCCACATTAAATTAAATAGACGAGCAGCAGTATCTGGATAAGGATGAGTATAAATATTAGCACGACTAAGGATATCTTTACCCATACTTATATTAGATCCCCCCATCCAAGTAGCTAAAATTGGTTTATTTTGAATATCTCTGGCAACTAATTTAAGTTGTTTAGCAGTCTCCGTAGGATTAGTCATCTCTTGAGGAGTGAGAATTACCAGCAAAGCATCACTATTAGAATCATTAGCAACAGTTTTGAGAGTTTGAGCATACCTTTCAGGAGTAGCATCACCCAAAATATCAATAGGATTATGATGACTCCAATGGGAAGGTAAAAATTGATTCAATTCCTCTACAGTAGTAGGAGATAAATTTGCCAGCCTGCCTTTACCTTTAATTAAAGCATCAGTAGCAATAACCCCAGGGCCTCCTGCATTAGTAACAATACTTAAACGTCTGCCTTTAGGGCGAGGTTGTTTCGATAGCAATTCTGCCATATTAAATAATTCGCTAATGTTATCAACTCGTAATACTCCACAACGACGAAAAGCAATATCGAGAACTTCATCATTACCAGCAAGGGAACCGGTATGGGATGCTGCGGCTTTGGCTGCTGCTTCTTGCCTTCCTGATTTAAGTACAATTATGGGTTTAATCAGAGCAACTTCTCTGGCAGCGGAAAGAAATGAAGCAGGATTTCCTATTGATTCCATATAGATGACAATACTTTGAGTATTAGGATCGTCCCCTAGGTAATAAATCAAATCCCCCCAATCCACATCTAACATGGATCCAATAGATACAAATGCACTAAAACCAAGGTTTTCTCTAAAACTCCAATCCAGAATCGCGGTACATAAAGCACCACTTTGACTGATAAAGCCTACATTTCCCGGACGGGCTATGGTACTAGCAAAGGTGGCATTTAAACCACTTGGAGGACACATAACACCTAAACAATTCGGTCCTATAACTCGTATTTTCCCTGCTTTTGCGATTTGAAGGATTTCTTTTTCTAATTCAATTCCTGCTTCTCCTATTTCTTTGAATCCTGCGGAGATAATAATTGCCCCTTTAACACCTACTTTGACACAATCATGAAGAATATTAGGGATAGTATGAGAAGGAGTTGCTATTACTGCTAAATCTATTTCTTCTGAAATGTCAACAATATTGTGATAAGATTTTATTCCTAAAACACTTTCTCTTTTATTATTAACGGGAAAGACTGTTCCACCAAAAGGATTACTAATGAGATTCCATAGTAAAGTTCTGCCTACACTGTTAGGTTTTTCTGTTGCTCCAATTAAAGCAATTTTTTTAGGAGTAAATATAACGTCTAAGGGTTGAGGCTCATAGCACATTACATCATAGTTTACCCCAGTGTTGTTTGACATTTTCCCTCTCCATTTTTTCGATTTCTATTTACTAAATTTGATTATAATTCAGAGTATCTTCTATCTAAAAATGGTTATGATGGGATTTTTTTATTAAAAAGTCATTCAAGTTAATTTGAGAAAAGATTCTTTAGAAAATATTTCCATTCAAAATAGATTTAATTTTCCTCAGACAATAGTAAAAGATTTAAAAGTTGAAGGTATAACATCTATAAATTAAATAATGATTCACTTATTAATCTGTTAAAACTTTAATTCTTAATATATCTTTATTCTTTGTTGGTAAATTATTTTTTTATTATTTAAAGATCTAAAGTTATTAGCAGAACTTCTTTAAGCCCTTGAAATATTGTTGCTTGGATCATCTTTGATGTATAAACGTTATTTTTGCTGCTCTATCTTATTGAATTATGTTTTCCTCCTTGATTTAAGAATAACTCAATATCTCTATTCTGAGAACTAAAAGAAATATTTTTTAACTAATCTTTAAGTATCTACACTTATATCGTTTTTCCTCTCATCTTGAGAGAGATGGCTGTTAGAGAATTCTCCATTCTGAATTGGGAAATTTTCCTAAATTGAAAACTAGGAAATCTATCAGAATTTTAGAAAATTGTGATTATTCTTCTCAATTTAATCAAAATCTTCTTTTTCCAGAGAAAAATTCTCTTAAATAAAAAAATCATTTCTTAATAAAATATCTTAAAATCATATTAAGAATTTTTGATTTTACCCATTTCAAGAGGAGAAAAAATAATGTTCAACAAATTAGCATTAAGCTCAATAGTTTTCCTGACTTTAACCACAGGTGTTAATGCCCAAATTGTCTTTGATGAATCAGTTTCAGGGGATTTATCTAGTGATAACCTCAATCCAACACCCCTTTCATTATCCCTAGGATCCAACATTATCACAGGCACTACTCTACCTAACCCAGATATCGATCCTGATTTCTTTTCCTTTAGTATTCCTGCAGGACAAGAACTTAGTAGCATTATTTTAGAAATATATGAGACCACTGAAGATCAATCGTTCTTTGCTGTTGAACAAGGACTTCAAATTACTTCCATCATAGCCAATCCTCCTGTTGATTTGCTAGGAAACGCTGTAGTTGGTGGAGCCGATGGGGCACAACTTGGAGATAATGTTTTAGATGATTTAGGAGAAGCATCTTTTGGAGGAATTGGTTTTACTGGAGCTTTAGGAGAAGGAACTTATACTTTTTGGTTTCAAGAAACCGTTGCACCAGTTGAATATGGATTTAATTTCATAGTAAGTGAAACAACTCCTGAACCTGGTTCCATTGTAGGATTAGGATTAATCGGCTTATTATTCCTTAGAAGTGTTAAAAATAAAGCCTCCTTAAGAAAATAAATACAATATACCTTGTAAACCTATACCTATCAATGGTATACCAGTTAAGATTTTTACCTAAATTATCCTCTAAAAATAGCTTTTGTTCTTAGTATTTAATTTAGGTATCTCTAAATATCTCATGTAAAAGTAGATAAAAACAAGGAATAATAAACAAAGTTAACAAAGTAGCAAATGACAACCCAGAAAATACTACAATCCCAAGAGGTTGAAGAAATTCACTCCCTTGACCTAGACCTAAAGCTAAAGGAAATAAACCTAAAACCGTAGTTATTGTTGTCATCAAAATCGGGCGTAATCTTGCCGAAGCTGCTTTAACAATGGCATATTTTCTAGATATACCCAATTCTTCCTTTAACTGATTAGCAAATTCTATCATTACGATAGCATTATTAACTACGATACCCACTAATAAAACTGCACCAATTAAAACCGTAGCCCCCATTGGAGTTTCAGTGATATAAAGTCCAAAAATACCCCCAGCTAAAGCTAAAGGAACTGTCAAAATAATAGCTAAAGGATCGATTAAAGAGTTATATTGTACAGCCATAACCACAAATACTAGGAAAGTAGCTAAAGCTCCAATCACTTTTAAATCTCGTTGTAATTGTTTATTGGTTTCACCTGCACTATTTGGAAGTAAAATAATACCCTCAGGTAATTCTATTTTGTTCAAAGTTTCATCTACCTCTGCAATAGCTTCTGAGAGAATACCGTCTTTATGGAGAAAACCTTGAATAATAAAAACATTTTTTTGGTTTAGCCGTTGAATTTCTCCAGGAGATTTTCCTCTTTCCAAACTAGCAACTTCTCCCAACAAAACAGGTTGATTATTATTATCCAGAAATAGTGGGATACTTCCTAATTGAGTAATATTTTGTCTGTATTCTGAAGGAAGTTGAACTCTCACATCCACCAGACGATCTTCTCTTTGAAGTTCCGTTGCCACTTCTCCAAATACAGCCCGTTGAATAGTTTCACCTACATCTGTAGCATTGAGATTCAAATCTGCCAAACGTTCCCAATCCGGCTTAATTTTAATTTCAGTTTCTGGAGGATCAGAATTAGGGCGAAAACTAGCCATAGTAACCTCTTCATCTAAAATTGACAATAACCTACGACCAGTTTTTTCTAAAGTAGCGTCATCATCACCTGAAAGAATTAAATCCAAATCACCATTTACAGGAGAATTTCTCAAACTAATTCCTCTTACCCTTCCAGGATTAATTCTCAGACGAATATTTACCAAATTTAACTTCTCAAATTCCGAAGCTACTTTTTCCGTATAAGATAAAACATCCGTACCCGGTTTTAAAGTGATATCAGCAGTACTTCTGAGATAATTTTCAATAGTAATATTAGAAAAAAGTGCCCCACCAATAGTAGTAAAAACATATTCAGTTTCAGGTTGATTTAATAAAATTTCTTCTACCTTTGCCATTACTTTTTTATTGGTTTCTAAGGTAGTGTTAGGAGGAAATTGAGCAGAAAAAACAGCTTGGCCAGTATTTATTTTTGGCAATATTTCTTGAGGAATATCTTGAATCATCCAATAACTGCTCATACCTAAAACCACAAAAGCTAAAGTAATTGTAAATAATCTTAAGCGTAAAACTCCATTTAAAAACCAAGTATAAACCAAAGTAATTTTTGACAAACACCAGTTAAAAAATTGAAAAAGAAAAAATCGATTTAAGCCACTCTTTACCTTAATTGTTAACAGTCGAGATGCCAACATAGGCACAACAGTAATTGCTAATAACAATGAAGAAGCTACAGCAAAACTAACAGTTAAAATTAATTCATTAAACAGTAAAGAAATTAACCCACCCAAAAAGAGAAAAGGAATAACAGAAACTAAATTAGTAGTAGTTGAAGCGATCAAAGCCGACTCTACCTGTTGAGAGCTTTTTTCGATAGATTTCGAGAGATTTTCATCATCTTTGTGGAGATTGTTAGCAATATTTTCTAACATAACAATAGAATTATCCACCACAATTCCCACTCCAAGAGCTAATCCTCCTAAACTAAAAACATTAATAGATAAATTGAACAAATACATCAAAATAATAGCTGTCATAATTGCTAAAGGAATAGACAGACTAATAATTAAAGTTTGACGTAATGAACCTAGAAAAACTAAAACAGTTAAAGCAGCTAATACCGTACCAATCAAACCAGATTCAATAACATTTATAAGAGAATTACGAATGAAAACAGACTCATCGCGAGTCGGTACCAATGTCATATCCTCTGAAATAAAGCCAGCCTCCTTTAATTCTTCTATTCTCTTTTTTACCGAATTAATAACAGTTAAAGTATTAGCATCTGGTTGTTTAGTAATACTAACTTTAACAGAATCAGAGCCATTCAAAGTAACAAAAATTCTTTGTTCTTCTGTCCCATCAATAACCTCAGCAACATCTCGAAGATAAATCTTATTTCTTAAACCATCTTCATTACTATTAGTATTTTCTAAAACAACATTTTCAATTTCAGAAGCATTTTCAAACTTACCAATACTTCTAACCAAAGGTTCAATATTTCCACCCCGCAATCTTCCTCCAGCAAAATCCTGATTTCTGTCAGAAAGAGTAGTCATCAAATCTTCTAATTTTACCCCTAAAGCTTGTAGGCGTTTTAAATCAACATTGACTCTAACTTCTTCCCTTAGGCCACCAGAAACATCTACAGAAGCAACTCCAGGAATAATATTTAATTCTTTAGCTAATTCTTCCTCACCAAAGACTCTTAAATCTACACCTTTTAAAGAAGGAGATTGAATCGCAAAATCATAGATAGGTAATTGAGAAGGATCAAATTTAAAAATCCTCGGTTCTTCTACAGTATCAGGTAAACGATTTCTATTACGATTTAAAGTAGTGCTAGCATTATCAAGAGCTTCTTCAATATCCTCTGATGGTTGAAAAAATAAATCAACACCAATTCTACCTTCTCTAGTATTAGAAGAAATCACAACCAAGCCTTCAGTAGCACTTAAAGCTTCTTCCAAAGGTTTAGTAACTTCTTCAATACCAACTTCTGGAGAAATTCCGGGAGCATCTACCCTAACGCCGACACGAGGATAGGTAATAGATGGAAGCAAATCTACTTGCAGTCTAAATATAAAAAAGATTCCGACAACAATTAGGGCTAAAGTAAGCATTAAAGTGCCGATATGGCGGCGTATAGCAACAACACTAATTGAATTTTTAATAGGTTTTTCTAGTGGTTTTATATCTTCTGTATATGGGGTTTTTTGTAACATAAAAGTGTAATTTATATTTAAGAGTTAATCCTTTAGATATTATTGGTTTAGTTGTTAATTATTAGTGAATTTCCTTGATGAAAAAATATCAATATCTATTTTTCTAAGAAAAACTATAATAACTTTACCAACCAACTAACTATACTTAATAATATTATCTTATATTCAAGTATTTAGACCAAGATGGAAGGTAAAGGGTTCAAAATTTCAACGATAAATTTTCAAAATGATAAATTTTCAATAATGATAAATTTTCAAAATGAATACTACTAACGATTATGATAGCCCGTGGAAGGAAGCAATTGATGTTTATTTTCCAGAATTTATGGAATTTTTTTTCCCAGAAGCTTATGAAGATATAGATTGGAGTCGAGATTTTGAATCTTTAGACAAAGAATTGCAGCAAGTAGTTAGAGATGCTTCTTTAGGCAAAAGATTGGCAGATAAACTGGTAAAAGTTTGGTTAAAAACAGGAGAAGAAACTATTGTTTTCATTCACATCGAAATCCAAGGTGAATACGATTCCCTCTTCCAACATAGAATGTTTGTTTACCATTATCGCATTTATGATCGCTATTATCAACCCAATACCAAGATAGTTAGTTTAGCAATTTTAGGTGACGATCGACCATCATGGAAACCCCAAGAATACCAATATTTTCTTTGGGATTGCCAATTAAACTTTAAATTTCCCACCAGAAAACTATTAGATTATCAAACTCAATTAGATACTTTAGAGGAAGAAAAAAATCCCTTTGCTATAATAATAACAGCCCATTTAAGGGCAAAGCAAACTATCAATAATCCAACAGAAAAATTAAACTACAAATTCTCTTTAGTTAGGAGATTATACGAACAAGGATATAGTAAAAATGATATCCTACAATTATTTCGTTTAATAGATTGGATATTGGTTTTACCAGTAGAATTAGCCCAAAGTTTTGACCAACAATTAAACAATTATGAGGAGGAAAAAAGAATGCCTTATATTACTAGCATTGAAAGACATGGAATCGAAAAAGGAATTGAACAAGGAATTGAACAAGGAATGCTAAACAAAGCCAGAGAATCAGTAATTGAAGTCTTAGAAGTCAAATTTAATTCTATTCCTAATGATTTAAAACAAACCATTAATAATCTTGATAACCTAGAGGTTTTAAAACAACTTATGCGGCAAGCAGTTGTCATATCTTCCTTAACAGAATTTGAAGAATTACTACCATAAACCAAATTTAAATTGATGGATAAACTTCTTTCTTTTGTCCATCAATCCGATCATATTTTGATTAATAATTAGGAGGAAAAAAGAATGCCTTATATTACTAGCATTGAAAGACATGGAATCGAAAAAGGAATTGAACAAGGAATGCTAAATAAAGCCAGAGAATCAGTAGTTGAAGTCTTAGAAGTCAAATTTAATTCTATTCCTGATGACTTAAAACAAACCATTAATAATCTTGATAACCTAGAGGTTTTAAAACAACTTCATCGACAAGCAATTGTCATATCTTCCTTAACAGAATTTGAAGAATTACTACCATAAACCTACTGAAAATTGATGGATAAACTTCTTTCTTTTGTTCATCAATTCCACCATATTTTGATTAATAATTAAGAGAAAAATAGAAAAAAGAGAAAAAAAATGACTTATAAAATAGAAAAAGAATTAATACCAGAATTAGAAAAATTCAGAACAAAAATCGAACCAACCATCAAGCCTTATGTAGAAATACAAGCAGAAATTAACCAAAACCTAACCTTATGGCAAAGCAAATTTGGAGGATTACCCTACCTACCAAAAAACTTTGAATATCCCAAAACTCCACAAGGAAAATATCTTTATTTACTCGCCCAATTAAACTTTGCTGAAATACCCCACTTAGAAAACTTTCCCCAACAAGGAATCTTGCAATTTTATATAGCAGGAGATGACTTATACGGTTGTGATTTAGAGAATTTAACCAGCCAAACAGGATTTAGAATATTGTATTTTCCCCAAATAATTCAAGATATTAATAATCTCATTACTGACTTTAACTTTTTACCACCACCAGAAGAAGAATTACCACTTGATGATAGTTATTCCTTAAAATTTGCCCGAAAAACCGCACCAATATCTCCATGGGATTACCAATTTAATGAGCTTTTTGCAGGAGAATTTCCCTCTGAAAATCGCAATATTTATGATGATTTTATGGAAAAATATGAGCAAGAATGGAAAAGTGATGGACATAAAATCGGTGGATATCCTTGTATCATACAAAGCGATCCTCGTTTAGAAATTTTAGCCAAACAAGAGGGAGAAAAATCAGAAGAATCCTATATACTTTTATTACAAATGGATTCTATGGATAATATTATGTGGGGAGATGGTGGTTTAGGAACTTTTTATATTAGAGAATCAGCCTTAAAAAAATTAGATTTTTCCGATATAATTTATAACTACGAATGTTGTTAAAATAAAACCACTTCAGTATTAATCAAAATATTAATTACAATATTACTGAAAATAATCATCAAATTATTAATAAAATCAATTAGTAAATCAGCTAATAAATCAGCTAGTAAATCACCAAAAAATAATTATCTATCCTTAACAATTAAGCCTTAAACTAGGATAAAATAAAACTAAAAATAGCTTAGAAGAAAAGGAGAAAAGGAGAAAATGAAAGTCAAACTACGCAAACCAATCTTATTAGGTGGAATCAGCCTATCTATGGGTTTATGGGTGTGGGAAATCATAGCAGATTCAATGGTAAGAATGGGTGAAATAGGAATGTTAACAACAATAGGCTTAGGTGCCGCGCTTTGGTTACTTCAAGAAAAGCAAAATAAACCCAATTTAATTTTACCAGAAACTATCAATCAAATAGATGTTGAAAAAGCAATAAACTTAGCCCAATTAACCATAGAAAATCTCCAAAATGAAGTCAAAAATCAACCCAAAAATCAACTCAAATCCCAAGATTTAAACCAATTACAAAAACAACTAGATAACTTAAAACAATCCCTCAATCGAGAAGAAATTCAAATAGCAATTACAGGCACTAAAAAAGTAGGAAAAACCACCTTATTAGAACTTTTAGAAAAACAAAATTTAACCGTAGATAATAAAATAAAATTTATAGAAACCGAAGCCTTATTAACACAAACAGAAGCAAATGATAACCTAGCTTACCAAAAAATCTTAGCGTCAGAATTAGTATTATTCCTAACAGATGAAGACATAAAAGAATCCCAATGGCAAATCATCAAACAATTAAAAACAAATGCCTCCCGTATCTTAATAATTTTCAACAAAAAAGATAGATATATTCCCGAAGAAAGAGCCTTAATTTTTAACCAAATACAACAAAGAGTAAAAGAATTAATCTCACCAGAAGAAGTAATTAGTATCGCCTCGGCACCAACCTTAAAAGTAAGAAAACATCAACCAGATGGAAGCATTCAAGAATGGATAGAAAATCTACCCTCAGAATTAGAAAATCTTCAACAAATATTGACTCAAATTATTAGCCAACAAAAACAAGAATTAATTTGGGCAACCCAGTGGCGAAAAGCAATAGCAATTAAAAAACAAGCCAAAGCAAAATTAAATCAACTCAGAAAAAATCAAGCAATTCCTATCATCGAAAAATACCAATGGATAGCAGCAGCAACAGCATTTACCAATCCAGTAGCCGCCTTAGATTTATTAGCAACAGTCGCTATAAACGCTCAAATGTTAATAGATTTAAGCGAAATATATCAACAAAAAATTAGTCTCGATGCCGCAAAAAAAGCCTCAATAACTATTGGAAAATTAATGGTAAAATTAGGATTAGTAGAACTATCAACCCAAACTATTAGTAGTATCCTCAAAACCAATACAGTCACCTATATAGCAGGAGGAATAACCCAAGGAATTAGTGCCGCTTATTTAACCAGAATAGCCGGATTAAGCCTAATAGAATACCTTCAAGAATTAGACATTAGTGCCAAAACAGGAGAAGAATTAAATATGCAAAGATTAGGAGAAAAACTAAAACAAATCTTCCAACAAAATCAAAGAAAAGCCTTTTTAGAAAGCTTTGTTAAAAGTGCATTCAATCGTCTATCTCCACAACAATCACCCAAGCTAATAATCAATAATTAATAGTTAACGGTTAATGGTTAATTTTAATGATTTACCTATTAACTATTAACTGTTTTCCTAATAGTTTTCCTAATAGTTTTCCTAATAAATATTGTGATTACTCTTCATGTTTTACTTCAGCTTCAACAAGAATTTTTTGTAAAGTAGGAGAAAGATTTTTATTTAAACGCCCCGCTCGAATAAATTCAGCATAAGTATCAGCTTCAATATCCAATAATTGCTCCCTTAATTGTTCCATATCAAGATTTCTTAACTGAGAATATTCTTCTTGTAACCTAATAATTTCTTCATCTACAGCTTTAAGTTCACCTCTTACCAATTCTTGCTCATAACGATAAAATTCCGAATCAATATCAGGAGATTCATCCAACTTAGCTAAATACTCTAAAACTCTTTTAAGAGCAGTTCTACGAGCAAGTAATTCTGAATATTTCTGCCTTAAAGGTTGATCCCCAATGAGATCCAACTTTTCCAAAAACCATTGAGTTGTTAAACCTTGCACCAACAAAGTAAATAAAACCACCCCAAAAACTGTTTCAATAATTTCTTGTCTACCTTCCAACATTTCTGGTACACTTAAAGCCAATGCAATAGAAACCGAACCTCTTAAACCGCCCCACCATAAAACAGTTTGTTCTTTTAAACTAATATCAGTATTTCCTGATAAATTAGTCAATCCACCCAAACCATAAATAACAATAATTCTGGTAAAAAGTACCGCCAAAATTGCCACTAAAATCAGTTTAAAATTAGCAGCCAAACTAGAAAAATTAATCTGATCTCCAATTAGTAAAAAAACAATAGAATTAACAAAAAAAGCTAAGAAATCCCAGAATTCAGAAACCAATAATCTCGTGCGAGGATTCATGCCAATTCTAGAGCCAAAATTCCCCAAAATCATGCCTACAGTTACAACTCCAATAACTCCAGATCCTCCCAATTCTTCTGTTATTATATAAGTACCATAAGCAGAAACTAAAGTTAAAGATTGCTCCACTAATGGCAAATCAAAACGCTGAGTTAAATAGGAAATTCCAAAGCCAATTAAACATCCAATTCCAATTCCAATGCCTACAAAAGTACCAAAACTAGTAATAGTATTGGGCAAAGAAAACTCTTTAACTCCTAAGGGAATACCTACTAATAAAACAAAAGCTACCACCGCAACTCCATCATTAAATAAGCTTTCTCCTTCCATCAAAATCGTTAACTTTTTACTCGCACCAAGCTCTCTAAATAAGGCAACAACAGAAACAGGATCCGTCGCAGAAAGAGATGCTCCCACTAATAATGCTGTAGCTAAAGAAAGATTAGTAAATTGACTCAAAGGTAAAGCAATCCCAATGACAGAAATAACTACCCCCACAATTGCAAATAAACCTACTGGTAAAAGGTTTTCTCTTAACGATCGCCAGCGGATATTCCAAGCCGCTTCAAATAATAGTGGAGGCAAAAATATTTCTAATATTAATTCAGGGGAAAGATTGACCAAACGGATATCCACAAATGCTAAACAAAGTCCTACAATTACTAACAATAATGTATAGGGAATTTGACGAAACCAGCTAAAAATTCTTGATACCGTTGCCACACTTAAAGATACTGATAAGACAATTAAAAATTGTTCTAAATTGGTTTGAATTGAAGTTTCAGTAACTGAAGACTCTAAACTCATTAAAAATCCACTCCTAATATACTTTTCTTAATAATAATAGATTTTTACTGGGGAGAATGGGAGAGTGGGTGATGGTTTTAAGGTAGATGGTTTTTTTTTAGAATGGGAGGAATGGGAGGAATGGGAGGAATGGGAGATTGGGAGATTGGGAGATTGGGAGATTGGGAGAATGAGAAATGGGAGGAATGGGGGAATAGGAGTATATATTTTAACTTTTTACATCAATCTTTTTACTTAAAAAACGAATGGAAAAATTAGAGAAAAGAAATTTTAGATAATAAATTTACTATGAGCTTTAACGATGATGATATTCTATAATATTTCTATCACAAAAGCTATTATGACAATTAACAATCAATAACTAATCACTAGCAATTAATCATAAAAAATCCCTAATATTCTTACTAATTCCCTATCAAAATTAGAAAATATAAGGGATAAATTAAGATTTAATTAGTATAAAAATTATCTTGAGATTATTATACTAACAATTATCATATTTATTTTTTTACTCTTAAAGAATTACCAATGCCAAATACTATCGTATTCTTCAAATAAATTTGGAAGTTCCTTACGGGAAATCTTAGTAATTCCGGCAATAGCATTACCATCAGAAATACCTCTAGCATCTAAATCTTCAGTAATAACATAAACCTTAATACCATGGGAAATAGCGTGAAGTAAATCCCGATCGATTTCCGGAGGTTGAGTTTGTTTTTTAGAACCAAACACTAAACCAGAAGCATTTTGAGTGGAAAGAATATAATTAACCGCATTCCCACGAAGCAAAAGATCCACCTCTGCACCTGCCGTAACCTTTAAATTTTGAGTAATCCAAAGACAAGGATCATCTTGTTCTTCAATTGTACAGCGATAACCAGATTCTATTATTTGTAAAGCCTTCATACTTTCTGTTTTTTCTCCTCAAAAATATCAATTTCTTTAAAAATCAATTGTTAAATTATTAATAGTTATTTTTCTCAAATAAATTAAGATTAATAATCAATAATTACCAATTATTTAGTACCAATAATTAATACACCATCAGAATCCTTTGCCCATTGCCAAAGATCTTTAGGAGCACCTCTTTTAATTTGTTCAATGGATTCATTTACCCCTCTTTCATCAACACAAAGTCCACAATTAATCCAATTAAAAATAGCACCTTTTTCTTCAGCTTTTGCCATTAAAGACTCAATCCATTCCTTCGGTAAAGGATGATCTTCTTCCTCGATCGTTCTACCATGCATACTATTAGCATGACCTTTTTGTAGAGAAAATCCCAAAGAAACCGCACCCTCATAAGCAAAAACATTAACATTATATCCTCGCTCTATAGCTTCATGAATCATCCTAAAAGTAGTTGCTATTCTTGCCCTTTCAAAAGGCCCATCCATTATAGAAAAAGTCAAAGTTTTATTACTCATTATCAAATCTCCTCATCTGTTTTTTTCTAACTTAAATTAACTATTTTTTTCCATCCAAATTTTAATTCAAATCTTAATATTCAAATCTTAATTCAAATCTTAATTCAAATCTTAAAGCCAAATGGTTTTTTGCCCTTCAGTCATCGCATCAATTACTGCACCAATACTAGCGATTTCAACCCCATATCCTAATTCTGACTCTAGGATTCCTCTTTCTTTGAGGGAAAAATCATCCGCTAATAATTTCACTGAACTTAAGTTAGCTAACCCTGTAGATGCCGACATTCTAGCACCTAAAACACCATTTTCCACTAAAAATAAAGTTGTTTCATGTCCACTTTGGGCTAAATCTAAAGCTAATTGATAATTATTATTCACTTCCGTTGCATCAAATTGGGATCTCGATTCAATTAAAAAATACTTCGCCATCGTAATTATACTCTAAATATTTATCTCTCAATCAAAAACTATCTATACAACCTAACTCGTAATAGAAGTTGTTAATTGTTAATGGTTTTTTCTGTTCTGACAATTGTTTCATCTATGGAGTATATTTCCTATTTTCTCATCAATCTATAATTTTTATGTTTTTTTTGTATTTCCTTCCATTGAATCAATTTAATTACCCTCAAAAATTTTCCATCTTATACCATTTTTCTAAAATAATTTGTCCCCGATTCTCCCCATCCAAGATTTAAGTAATAAGTAATAAGTAACAAGTAATAAGTACAATAATTTCTCCCCATTCCTCCCATTCCTCCCATTCCTCCCACTCTCCCCATCTCCCATTCCCCCACTCTCCCCATCCAAGATTTAAGTAATAAGTAATAAGTAATAAGTAATAAGTAATTTCTTCCCATTTTCCCCATCTTCCTTGTCTGCCTTGTCTTCCTTGTCTCAAGAAACTCCCATTCACTCCATCTGAGGAACTCTAAATTTATGGTATATTACTAATAGGAGTAAAGTTAGGAATACAGATACTTAAGATAAATTTATGACAATCTCCATTGATTATCCTAGCACCAAAATCCTATACCCTGATGAGGATGGTAAACCTATGGCAGAAGGTGATGCTCAAAGAGATTCTCTCATTTATGCCGTAAAAGCACTTGAATTATATTTTCACAACCGTCAAGATATCTATATTTCCGGGAATATGTTTATCTACTACGAACAAAATAATCCAGAAGCAGTAGTAGCCCCAGATACATTTGTTATTTTTGGAGTAGACAAGAAAAAAAGAAAATCATATAAAGTCTGGGAAGAAAACGATAAAACCCCAAACTTTGTCCTAGAAATAACATCCAAAAGCACCTATACCAAAGACCAAGGAGCAAAAAAAGGAATATATAGTTTTTTACAAGTACAAGAATATTTCCAATATGATCCCACTGCGGATTATCTCAAACCACAACTTCAAGGTTGGACTTTAGTCGCAGGAAATTATGTAGCAATTCCAGCCATAGCTTTACCAAATGCTCAATTTTCTCTTAGAAGTGAGGTTTTAGGGTTAGATTTACGATTAGATTCAGGGGAATTCAGATTTTTCGATCCAGTTAAAGGAGAGAAATTATTAACCTATGAAGAGTTAAATCTCGCAAGAGAAGAAGCCCAATTACTTGCTAATCAAGAAAAAGCCGCTAATATAGCTGCCCAAAATCGTATCGCTCAATTAGAAGCACAATTAGCAGAATTGAAAGCACAACAACAACAATCTGAAGAATAATTTCAATAGTAGTGTTTCAACTATTATTTTCTCAGAAACAGTGTTATAATAAGTAGTAAAAAAGTAAGACAAACATAATCGAGGTAAAAATTCATGAAACCAATCAGACAAGGAGACGTAATCTTACAACCTATAGCCGATGCCACAGGGAAAAAATTAAACCACCTTACCCTAGCAGAAGGAGAAGTAACAGGGCATTCTCACCGCATTAGTAATGGCCAAGCCGAATTATACGAAAGAGATGGCATTCTCTATTTACGAGTGCTTTCAGATACAGCTACTTTAACCCATGAAGAGCATCATCAAATCGAAATTCCTCAAGGGAATTGGATGGTACGCATTCAACGAGAATATGAACCAGAAGGATGGCGTTATGTTGCTGATTAATCAAATTTTTCCCAAAATTCTACAACAAAATTAAAGAAAAAAACGATAGATTTGTTAATTATTGATTGTTAATTGATAATTGATAACTTAACAAATTTTCCTCCATTATCAAAAATCAAATTTAAATTATAAATATTAATAATTAGACTACTAATAAATTTAAAATATTTGCTCCATATCAAAGACTAAAAAAAATCCCAGAAAATCCCAGAAAATAAAAAAAAATTAACTATGGAAAAAATCAATTCATTACAAGAATCATTAATTCCCGCTTATCAAGATAAATGGAAAGCCATCGCCCTATCCACAAAAAAAATCGATCCTCTCTTAGCAACAAAAGCAGTCAGAGAAGTATACAAATTGATGGGGAAACAAGAGCCAAAAATCCGCTTTTTTAATAGTCCAAGAGCCATCAAATTAGAAATAGCAACATCCAACCCCAAACAACTAGCAAAAGAATTAGGAGCACCACTACTAATAGTTCCATTATCTTTAGAATTACTAGCAGAATTACCACAAAAAAATGATGAACAATTATGGCAAGAATTACAAGAAAAATGGCGTTTGCCAGAAGAATCAAGAGATATCAGTTTACAGCCAACCGCCGCATTAATCCAAGATTTAGCAACTCAAATTAGCCCACAAGAATGGCAAAATTTAGAAATTCTCCAAGAAGAATTGCGAGAAGAATTATTTAATCATTTCTGGGAAGAAAGGCAACAAGAATTCAAAAAAGAAATCCAAAAAATCCCAACCGGAGATTTCTTCATCCAAGCAGGAGATTTCCTTTGGCAGCAAGTAGGAGAGCCTATTTGGCATCAATTTGGAGAACCAGTAGTGGAAACAATTTCCAATCAACCTATGCTAAAAAATTGGGAAGAAGAATTCAAAGAAAATTTTCTACCTTGGCTCAAAATAATTGATAGTATTGGCTTTGGTTATAGTATTTTACGCTCTAATATAGATATCTCTTTGATCTCTCAAATTGACTATTGTGTTTCTGTTTTAAATTGGAAATGCGATGAAAAAAAATGGAAAGCTTTAGAATCTTTAGTAACTAATTGTGGCTGGGTGTATTTTTTCGAGAAAACCTGTGTAATTTGCCATCGCCCCACCAAATTATTATTTGATGAAGAAAACCGCCTTCACGGAGAAGGAGAAGCAGCCATAGAATTTTTAGATAATTATCAAATTTTTGCCTATCAAAACGTTATTTTACCAGAAAAATATGGACGATTTCATCCCCATCAATGGCAACCTTATTGGTTATTATCCGAGACAAACGCCGAATTAAGAAGAGTATTAATCCAAGGAATTGGTTATGGTAGAATTTGCCAAGAATTAGGCGCAATAGAATTAGATTCGTGGCGAGAATATACCTTATTAAAAATAAATTCAGATGTAGATGTAGAACCAATCTATCTTTTAAAGATGATTTGCCCTTCTACAGGACATATTCATGTATTGCGAGTTCCTCCTACTATGAAAACTGCTAGAGAAGCTATTAGTTGGACTAATTGGGGAGTCGATCCCGAAGAGTTTTCAGTCGCAACTTAAGTTCCCTTTTCCCATAAAGTGAGGAGATGGGGAGAATGGAAGAATGGGTGATGGTTTTTAGGTGGATGGTTTTTTTAAGAATGGGAGGAATGGAAGGATTGGAAGGATTGGGGAGAATGGAATAAATGAGGAGAATGGGAGAATGGGAGAATGGGAGAGTAATATCACTTTTCCAAAAGTATGATAGACTTAGGAGACAAGGGGGACAAGGAAGACAAGGAGGACAAGGGAGTTTCTTGAGACAAGGGAGAAAAAGAGTATATCTTATTTACTTATTACTTATTACTCATTACTTATTACTTAATCAAAGCTTATTACTTA
>JANQIW010000115.1 GCA_028281945.1 Prochloraceae cyanobacterium PL24a_bin.78 | reverse complement strand
TACCCCACCATTACCATCACTTAGGGTGTAATCAAAACTAGCAACACCATTAAAATCTTCATTTGGAGTAAAGATAATCTCTCCATCACTATTTAATATCACCTCAGCATTAATGGAATTTGTTACAGATGTCAGAGTGAGAATTTCAGAATCAATATCACTATCATTTACCAATAAATCTTCTGTTGAGATTATCAAAACCGTATCTTCTTCAGTAGAAAAATCATCCTCTACCGCCACTGGTAAATCATTTACCCCTGTAATCGTAACAATAACATTACCAGTATTTATGCCACCATTGCCATCACTTACTGTGTATTCAAAGCTATCTGTAGCTGTCTCATCAATTCCTAAACTTTCAAATTCCCCATTAGGATTGTAATTAATGGCATTGCTATCAAAGGTGACAATTCCTAAACCTCCATTTACCCCAATAATACTAAGAGAATCAAAATCAGCATCGGTATCATTAGCTAATAAATCTGCTAGCAAAATACTTAAAGAATTATCTTCACTTGTAGTAACATTATCGTCCAATATTAGTGGTAAATCATTTACAGGACCAACACTTATTGTTATTGTTGCAGTATCAATTCCACCATTGCCATCACTTACTGTATAATCAAAACTTGTATTACCATTAAAATCCTGATCAGGAGTGAATATAAATCCATCATCTTGTAATAAAATCGTTCCATCACTAGGATCTTCTACTGATATAACAGTTAAACTATCACCATCAATATCACTATCATTACTTAATATTTCTGAAAAAAGAATACTTAAAGACGTATCTTCTAATGTAGAAAATAAATCATCTAATGCCATTGGAACATTATTAGAAGAATCATCACCTAATTCAAGTATTGCATTTCCTAATGCAAACACATCTATTCTCTGAAAATCAAGCCCAGTATTAGTTACATTATCATCTTCATCATCACCATCATTAATTGTAACTCCAGTCGAAACCAGCAAACTACTAAACTCATCTAAAGTTAATCTACGCCCTAATTCTTGAGTTGCTAATTGTTGTGCCAAAACAGCAGCACCTGCAACATGGGGAGAAGCTTGAGAAGTCCCTTGTAATACAGAAGTTCGGCCATTTAACCCAGCACCTCTAATGGGGGCTCCCGGTGCAAAAACAGTGGTTAAAGTTTCGTGGCGTTGAGAAAATGGAGTAATAGCATCGAAAACTCTACTAAATGCTCGTACCCCACCGCTATAACTAAAACCACTGCCATTTGAATCAAAGACTGCACCAATAGAAAGGGAATTAGGATCCGCAGCAGGATAAGCTACCCCTTGAGTGCTGTCAAATCTACCAAAATCATTCCCTGATGCCGATACAACGATGACATCTAATGCCGCCAAAGCCGCAATTTCATCACTAATACCATACAATTGTCTAGGAGTATTCCAATTTCGAGTATCTCCTAGAGAAAGATTGACACTAGCAATGTTGTAAGTAGAAGCATTATTGATTACCCATTGTAAGGCTTGTTCGATATCTCCAAAAGATCCTGAACCACTATCAGAAAATACCTTTAGATTGATTATATCTGCCCCCGGAGCAACTCCTGTATTAACTGAATCTGATGATGCTACAATGCTGGTTACATTTGTACCATGACCATTACGATCGCTAGCATCAAGATCATTATCAGCGAAATCTTCATGATAAACAATGCGATCGGCAACTCCATCATTATCAGTATCTGGACCAAAAAATGGGTGATCTAAATCAATTCCTGTATCAATAATTACAGTAGCGAAACCACTTCCATCAATTCCTTCAAATCTAATATCATTGCGAAAATCATCTACATTAATTAAATCAGTTGATTGAGCTAATAGGGGTTCTAATGTTATTTCATCTTCTTCTATAGGAATTGCTTCACCATATATTTGTACTGGAATATCAGAGTTGGTGGTACTTACAGAAGATAAAATAGAACTAATACTTAATATTTCTGTATTTTCTTCTACTGTCTCTAAATATATTTCATTTTGATTACTATTTATAGATAAATTTTCGCTCATTTTTTTTTAACTTTTTAAGATTCTATTTAATTCAATTTTTCTCACTTTAATATTAATACGTTATTTGTTTGTTTATAAATGGTATATATACTGAAAAATCAAAAATAAGATTTTTAGATACTTAAAAAAAGTATTTATACTGAGAAAATAGATAAATCAGTCTGTATTATTTAGTTATTCAAATTTAATTAAAAATGAAATATATTGTATAGTAATCAGAAAATATATAAACTTTCTCTCTAGCAATAATCTTTCTAGCTCCACAGAAAGTTCTATAAATAAGTAAATTTAAGGAAAAAATTTGAATTTTCAAAGTCTTACTTAGACTCTTTTCAAATACAATCTATCTACCACCCAAAAAATTGGGTTTATAAGATACCACAATTGATCCCTCTTCTTTTCCATATAATAATAAAATTTAATGCGTAATAAGCTTACCCAAAATTAAAGACAAAATAACACAAAATATCCTAGAAAATTCAAAAAAAAAAAGACAGACTTAAGTCTGCCCTCAAAAAATCAAAAAATCCATCAATTAAAATTAAAATTCCATTTCTGCCGCTTGAACTGTTTCCACTTGTTTCTTCTTAATAACTAGGAAGATTTGAGCAAGCATAATTCCGCTAAGGAATAAGATCAAAAACTTGATGCGAGTAGGACTTTGTAATACCACTTCAACATCTTTTTGACCAAAACCACCCACATTAGGATTGTTAGTTAAAGCAGCTCCTGTTTCAACCTCTTCTCCTTCAGAAACGATTAATTCAGGACCCGGAGGAATAGTTTCGATCACACTATCATTTTCAGTATCAATAGTAACTTCATAGCCACCGATTTCATCTTCACTAATAGAAGAAATAGTACCAGCTACAGAAGCTTTAAAGACATTATTGTTACTAGAATCTCCAGTAGGATAAATCTGACCTCTGCCTCGATTTGCTCCTAAATGAACCTGATATTTACCAAAATTGATATTTTTATCAGTGTTAGGATCTGGAGAAAGTACAGGGAAAACAATTTCCTGATAAGCTTCACCAGGTAAAGGACCCACTAATACCCAATTTTCTTTCTCTTCTGAATATGGTAGGAAATAAAGCCCTTCAACCTCTTCCAACATTTCTTCAGGAATACGATCTTCAGGAGCAATCTTAAAGCCTTCAGGTAACATTAAAACAGCACCTACATTTAATCCTCCCTTAGAGCCATCACCTAAAACTTGTTGACTATCTAAATCGTAAGGAATTTTTACTACTGCTTCAAAAACCGTATCTGGCAATACAGATTGAGGAATTTCTACTTCTGCTGCTTTTTCTGCTAAGTGACAGTTAGCACACACAATACGCCCTGTAGCTTCTCTTGGAGTTTCAGGAGCTGTTGCTTGTGCCCAAAAAGGATATGCTGCCGCTGCTTGGGGTAATACCAAATCGCTAAATACGAAAGTGACAAGAGTAACGATACCAACCAGCATAGTTGTAGTAATCGCTTTTTGTACTTTTGTGCCAATTGCCAATATATTTGGGAATGTTCTCATCTCAAAAGTTAAACTATTTATAACGAATTTTTCAAAGTATCTTAATTGATGGAAATTATGTCCACCAAGGATCTTCATTAGTACGAAAATCTGTTTCAGTCCAAGGTGTAAATACTAATTTATCTTCTTCTGTTACTTTGGCATTCACCAATGCTAAAGATAAAGGTGCAGGACCACGAACTACTTTTCCTTGACTATCGTACTGAGAACCATGGCAAGGACAAATAAATTTTTCCTCACTACCGTTCCAAGGTACAACACAACCTAAATGAGTACATACTGCATTTAATCCATAGGTCCCGATAGTATTTCCATCTTCTACTACCACATAAGTAGGATCACCTTTTAATCCTTGAGCAAGAACTCTTTCACCACTAATATGTTCAGTTAAAAATTCACTAACAATGATGTCATCTCCTAAAGCATCTTTAGCAGTTATTCCACCACCTGCTCCTCCAGAGGAGGGAGGAATAAAATACTTTACTACAGGGTAAAGTGCGCCTAATGCTACTCCTGTGATGGTTCCAAAAGTTAGCACGTTCATAAATTGGCGTCGCCCCATATCTGGGACATCTGCATTTCCAGAAATTTGTGTCATAAAATGAGCTTTTGCTTTATCTTGTATATTTTTGTAAATGATTCTGAGAATATTATAAAACTTATCTCAATTAGTGCTTTTCTGTAAAGACATTCTGATAATTTTGATAATTTAGCACAATATGATCAATCAGAATTCTTTACCTTATCTGTATTATAGCTTCTTAAGTTATTGATTTGATTTTCCAAACCCTTGCTAGACTTGATAAACTTGTAACAAAACTAAAATTGGCATAATCTTACTGCTAATCATAAAAAACTTTGTATTGTCAAGTATTTCATGGATTAATTATGACTGGAGCAGAATTACACCAACTCTTATTAAATAAATGGGGAAAATCTTTCGATATTCAGCTTAGACAAACTAAAGGTAAAATCTACGTCCAAGTGATGTGGAAATATTTAGAACAAGCTTCTTTCCCCCTTTCACGAGATCAATATTTTGAAAATCTTAATGCTGTTGCCAATTATCTTAATGCTTGGAATAATGCCTCTTTTGTTGAAGCTTACATCCATCAGACTAAATCTCGCCCTCGTCTAGGAAAGGCTGTTAGTATCCCTCTTGAGTTAGGAGATCTTGCCTCAGAGTGGATTTTAGGAGATCTTTAACGAGAGTGTCAAAGAATTCCCTTCTTTGGGTAGGAAACCCCCACTCGCCTTGCGCTGGGGTAGTTCATAATCTTTCTTAATTTGAAGTGTAGAAACTATAAGAAAATTTGAAAAATATCTAAATAATAATTTAGTCCATCATGAATGTAACATGGACTACTTTTTAATACCTAATAATATATGTTAAAATGAACGTATATAGTTTCATGGTTTTTATTGATTTGGACAATGGTATAGAAAGTATTATCCCTATTTAACTAATTAAGTAATAAACAATTAATAACTAAAAATGTATTTAATTGAATTTTATAGATTTTTAAGAATACTAACAACCATGATTATTTCTAAGATAAAAGTAGAATAAATCCTATCATATCAAATTAAAACATGAATTAAGCCTAGGCAATAAAGCCGATCATAAAAGGTTATTTTTGCAATATTAAACTCCTCAAAGAGGATATAAAAAACTTATTTACCTTAATGTAAGTTGATGAGATTTCTTTTAAGTATCTACTAATATCTGGAAAATCTTAAATTAAGTCAAATATTCAACTTTATTAAAGTGAAAATAGGATCTCAAGAAAATTAAGAACCCAACAAAAAGGAAAAAAATATGCAATTCTTAGGAACTTTTAGTAAGTTCGAGCAATGTGCTCTTAATATGAGTCTAATTAATATCTGTGACAGTGAAAGTTATGTCGGTCAAGAAATGCGTCAAAAATACAATTCTTGGAAGGAATCTACTAACGAAGTTGCAGAAAATCTCTGGCTCGATTTACATAAGTTTACGATTTATCTACCCCATCCAGATCAAGAATATGAAGATGTCACCTTAGAAGAAGGGTTGACTAGAGGTTACAACATTGAAGTAGAACCGGTTAAAGACAAAAGTGATTTAATTTATAATATTCCCAAAGGAGGACATTTTGTAGTCATTCTTCGACAAAGATTAGTTAATGGAAGTTTTGAGATTATTGGTACAGGAATTTTTGTTCGGCCTTTGGCCATTATTACTTTGGATGCCATTATCGATTCAGAATTAGGGCAATATCAATCAATGTTGATTACACATCCTATTATTAGAGATTATCCCCCAGACTGGCAAAATAAATTAAAAATGTTCCTTAAAGGTGAAATAGTTACACAAGAATTGCCTTCAGTGGTTAAATATGTCGATCGTGCTTTCAACCAAGATTTTAGGTCACCTTCTTGGAATGAGATGTATCTAGCAGCTAGTGGATTTGCCAATTTTTAGAGATAAATATTGAGAAATTCCCCATTCTTATTATTTAGATTGGGGAAAATATTGTTTTATTCATCTTAATTTTTAGAGCCTTTTAGCAAAGTTAACAATCCGATACTGCCAAAATAAAGTGCTAAAATCGGCCCTGCTAATAAGGATTGAGTTAGAGGATCTGTTGAAGGAGTAAATATTGCTGCTACTACAAGAGTTATAACAATCACATAACGCCAAGCAGATAACATTTTTTTTACAGGAACTATATCTAATAGTCCTAAAGACAGTTGAATTACCGGCAATTGAAATAGCAATCCTGTACTGAATAACAACAGCAAAATAAATTTAAAATATCGATCGATGGAGAAATTTGGTTCTACCACATCGGCTCCATAGAGGAGAAAGAATTTTAAAGCTGCTGGAATCAGCACATAATAAGCAAAAGCCAATCCTCCTACGAAGAGAATACTTGAACCAAAAACTATTGGTCCCAAAAAACGACGCTCTTTACGAGTTAACCCCGGCAAAACAAATTGAGCAATTTGATAGAGTATAAAAGGAGTAGCCAATAATAACCCTCCATAACCTGCCACTTGGAAAGAGACAAATAAAAATTCTTGTGGAGCTAATTGTTGGAATTTAATTCCCTGTGCTGGTATTTCTAAAAAGTTAACAATGGGTTTGACAAAGATAAAACAGGCAATAATTCCCATTGCTACAGCAATTAAAACATAAAAAATTCTTCTTCGTAATTCTTCGAGATGATCAAAAAAACTCATCTCTACTTCATCTGGACATTCATTAAGATAATCTTCTAAATTGTTTTCTTTTTCTGATTCTGATTTTATTTTTGTCTGAGTCATATATTTAGCTAGAGACTGGAATAACTTAGATTATTTTGATTATATTTTCAAAGTTTGTGAATTCAATATTTGATTATTACTCATTTGCTATGGTTAACTAATTAATTATTTATTACTGATTCTTTAAAATTATTTATTCAATGGTTTTAAGCTCTTCTTCACAAATATCAAAGAAATTAGCTAGTTTTTTTATTTGTTCTTGGTTTAAATCTTGTTTTCCTTCAAGGTAATTTAATAATTCTGATTCATTTTTAAAAATAGGTATTAGATTTTCAAAAGGGATATTATCCTCTTCTAATAAAGCTTTAACTAATTCCCTTCCTTTTAGTTCTGGTATTGGTTCTGAAATTTCTTCATAATCATATGCTAAATTACATAAAATTTTCAAGTATTCTTTTGAGTCTACTGTTAATTTTTCCTCCAAAACATTTTTTATTTGAGCGTAAGTTGCCAATAATTCTGTTTCATTGCTAATTTGTCTGGGAGGAAATTGAGCAATTAGGTCAATATATGATAAATCGCGAATTTTAAAACCAGTCGTCATTTTTCCAATTTTCCTTATCGTATTCAGTATGAGTAAGTACAGCGCGAACAAATACTATTTTTTCTTCGTAATCTAAGTATGCTATTAATCTATAATTATTACCACAAATATTAAATACTGTAAAGTTACCTACTACGTCGGCAGAAGCAAAAATTTGACGTAATTCGTTAAAGTTACTGAAATCACCCTCAGATAAGCGATTGTACCATAGCAAAAGTCCACATTTAGCACGAGCGTGTTTTTGCCAAAATTTTTTAAGTGTCCTGCGACTTATAATACGCATTAATAATTGTCCTTACTTCGGGGACAACAGATTACACTTGAGATTTTTCGATGATTGTTAATCTTGATTTTCCAACAGTAAAAACCAGATGGATTTTGAAACAATTTTACCAATTAAAGGTATCGATCCACATTTTCTCAAGGTTTTTAGTCCTCATAAATCTGAGCATTACTTTCGATTAAATTAAAACAACTGGTAATTTTCCCAATTTCTAACATTTTTTCTTATTTATTTTAATTTTCTTGGTGATCAACACTTTTTTTTCAGTTGATTATGTAATCATCAACAAAACCTACTCCTAAATCTGAATCACGATCTCCCGAATCAATTTCCATTATAACATTATTCAGTGTTTCCTCGTTATCTTTCTATCTATTTTAATTCAACTACAAAAATTAAAAAAAATTTACACAGTATTTTTATTTTTTTCATTGTTACTAATAATAGCGAAATATATCTATAAATCCATAACAACTTATTATTAAGCTAATAATACTAATGGATCTTACCATTTTTCTCTGATAAGAAGGGAATAAAAATTCACGTATTAAGGCAGAAACCGAGGCTCCTATTACATAACTTAAACTTAAGCTTAAAAAAGCCCATTTTAATGTAAAAAACCAGATGATTAAGAATATTATTGCCAAAAACAACATTAAAGCCTCAATAAAAAGAGGCGGATAGTTTTGACTAAAGCTAATGATATTTTGTAAGTACAATCGGCAAAAGTTTAGATATTTCATCAACTCAGTATCTTCTTTTAAATTAGATTTATTGATTAGTTGCTTAAAGTTTTCTTAAAATAAAACCTTAACTAGTGTTGGATTAATTGCACTTAATTATTTAATCCTTTTGAACTTAAAATTGATTATAATAGATCTTAACCCATCTTGTTTCAAATTTTTTGACAAAAAAATCTCAATCTACCAGACAAATTAGTAAAATATGGAAACAACAGAACTAAAAAAAGAATTAGAAAATATTGATCAACGCCTGGGAAAAACCCAGGAATATCTTTGACCTCCCTGCAACTAAGGCCAAAATTAAAGATTTAGAAAATTTGAGCGCACAACCTGATTTTTGGGATGATCAAGATAGTGCACAACAAACTCTTCAAGAATTAAATGATCTCAAATCTAATTTAGAGCAATACCAAAAATGGATTCTCTCTTTAGAAGATACTAAAGCTATTCTAGAATTACTAGAGAGTGATATCGATACTTCATTAATCCAAGAGGCTCAAACCAATTTAACTCAGTTGGATCGAGAATTAGTGAGTTGGGAGTTACAACAACTTTTATCTGAACCTTACGATCGTCTTGGTGCAGTATTAACTATCAATGCAGGAGCGGGCGGCACAGATGCTCAAGATTGGGCTGAGATGCTTCTGAGAATGTATACTCGTTGGGGAGAAAAACAAGGATATAAGGTACATTTAGCAGAAATTTCTGAAGGTGATGAAGCGGGAATTAAATCAGCTACTTTGGAAATTGAAGGAAATTATGCCTATGGTTATCTCAAGGGGGAAAAAGGAACTCATCGATTGGTAAGAATTTCTCCTTTTAATGCTAATGGTAAGCGACAAACAAGTTTTGCTGGGGTGGAAGTAATGCCTGCTTTAAAAGAATCGGCTATTACCCTAGAGATTCCAGAAAAAGATTTAGATATTAGTACAACTCGATCGGGGGGAAAAGGGGGACAAAACGTTAATAAAGTAGAAACGGCCGTGAGAATTGTTCATCTTCCCACAGGAATTGCCGTACGTTGTACTCAAGAAAGATCTCAAATTCAAAATAAAGAGAAAGCCTTGGCATTGTTAAAGGCTAAATTATTAGTTATCGCCCAAGAACAAAGGGCTGCTGAAATTGTAGAAATTAGAGGAGATATAGTAGAGGCTGCTTGGGGAAATCAAATTCGCAATTATGTTTTTCATCCCTATCAAATGGTTAAGGATTTACGTAGTAATGTTGAAACTACTGCTGTTAATGATGTCATGAATGGCTCTATTGATGAATTTATAGAAGCTTATCTTCGTAATTCTAGTCAGTTGTAATTAATCTAAAAAACACTCTAGATACAAAGGAAAGAGGATTTAAAAAGGTAAATTTAAGTCATCTAATGATAGATTGATCAACAACCCAGATGTTGATGATATTGTTTGAAAAATTTTTGGGTAAAGTCTAGGGAAAATCTCCTTGAGTTATAGTAGTAGCTATCATGGTAGTTTTGAGAAATGGAGTAGTTTTGTACTATTGACTTGTGGATTTTTTCTAAAAATTTAAACTAAGATCATTTTTCTAGTTTTTTGAAAGACTTGGATTATAAGCAAAACCACAAAACTTTCTAAGATAGCAGCATTAAATATCCCAATTTGCTTGTTTTAACCCTATTATTATCATAGAAAATCTGCTACAACTATTGCGTAGTAAATTACTTTGATAGCCATTGGGGATTTTATCTGTATTTACAGGCTTAAACCCTTTCCATCAGTGTTAACTTTATGTTAGAAAATTTCTAAATCAACTTAAATCTGAAATCAGCATTGATGTAATGGAATGATCAATCAAATATAAATCAATATCAGTGTATTTTAATCACTATCACCATAAGATAAACCAAAGAGGATTAAGGATTTCTTAAAAAAATCTAAAAACTCTAGTATCTAGATGTTGGAAGATTTGACTTAATCTTGTTATAATTTTTAACAATCTGTAACATTAAGATTTAATCTTAAAATATCCAAAATTTAAAGGTAAATATAATTTCATCAGCAATCATGAGTAATCAATCAATTTCCCAAGAAAATTTAAAATCAGAATCAGAGGTAAATCAATCAACCTCTCAAGAAAATATAGAATCACAACCAGAAGCAAATGAAAGTTCTACAAATGAACCAAAACCAAGTTACGTTAAACTAGCAATGCGCAATATGGTAAAGAAAAAAGGGATATCTCTTAAACACTTTTTCCTAACTACCGTTGGCTTATTAGGATTCTTAATTGGTATTTCTTATTTAACTCGCTAAATAAATTAGTTATGTTAGAATCCACCTCAGGAAATTTTAAAGTTGAAGTAAATCTTCAAAATGTCTTTAATTCTCCATTAAAGGGGGATGAAATTTCCATAGAAGAAGATACTTGGAAAAGCTGGTTTGGAATCTGGTTAGAAAATCTCCATCCGAATATACCAGAAGCAGATGCTTATGAACTTAGTCTACGTTTGACTAATGATGAAGAAATATTGTCCTTAAATAGACAATACCGTCATAAAAATCAACCGACAGATGTTTTAGCTTTTGCGGCTCTTGAATTAGAAATACCAACTAAAACAGATGAGTTACTATCATTTGAACCTTTATATCTAGGAGATTTAGTAATATCAGTTCCTACAGCATCTCGTCAAGCAAAAAAATATGGACATTCTTTAAAAATTGAGTTAGTTTGGTTAGCAGCACATGGATTTTTACATCTTTTAGGATGGGATCATCCAGATGAAGAAAGTTTGCTATTGATGTTATCCCAACAAGAAATATTATTGCAATTATTGGGAATTAGCTGTGGTAATCACTCTCAATAGAACTTCAATCAAGTTGAATTTAATTGTGAATTAAGTGTGAATAAGGAGGTGGCTTTATGATAGATGTGAGGATAGATAATTTTAATTCAGAAGAATATCTATTTGTAGGATTATTACAGTTGAAATATCATTCTTTGATATTAAATAATATTGATAAATTTGTTTTGAAAAAAGGAGAAAAGGTTTCTGAGATCAAACGAGATTATGCTTGGCAAATAGCACCAAATCTTTTAGCAAGTTTTAAATATGCTATGGCAGGAATAAATTATACTTTTATTACTCAAAGAAATTTCCGAATTCACCTAGTAATGGGTAGTATCGCACTGAGTCTAGGTGCTTTTTTACACATAAGCCATATTGAAATGGCTATTATTGCTTTGACTTCGGCTGTAGTATTGGCTTTAGAATTGTTGAATACAGCCATAGAATCAGTAGTTGACCTAACAGTCAAACAATCTTATCATGAACTAGCTAAAATTGCTAAAGATTGTGCTGCTGGTGCAGTGCTTATGGCAGCCGTGGGGGCTTTAATAGTTGCAGGTTTTATCTTATTACCTCCTCTATTAGCTTTAGATTGGGTTAGTTTGATTAAATGAGGATTATCAAGAGTGATTATCGTGATCGATAACTATGACAGTTTTACTTATAACTTGGTACAGTATTTAGGAGAGTTAGGAGCAGATTATCCTGTAGCTTCAGAGATCCAAGTATATCGCAATGACCAAATTGATTTAGAGAAAATTTCTCATCTTAAACCTTCTGGTATTGTTATTTCTCCCGGCCCTGGAAGACCTGAAAATTCAGGAATTTGTTTAGAATTAATTGAGAAGCTAGGGGAATCTTTCCCAATTTTAGGGGTATGTTTAGGACATCAAAGTATCGGTCAAGTTTTTGGTTCAAAAATTACCTTGGCTCCTGTTTTAATGCACGGTAAAACTTCCGAAATTTACCACCAAGGAGTGGGAGTTTTTGAGGGGATAGAAAACCCTTTTACTGCTACTCGCTATCATAGTTTAGTAATCGAAAAAGACACTATTTCTGATGTTTTAGAAATCACTGCTTGGACCTCTGATGGTACCATAATGGGGATTAGACACCGTCAGTTTTCTCATATTCAAGGTGTTCAATTTCATCCAGAAAGTGTTTTAACTGCTTCTGGAAAACAACTTTTGGCAAACTTTCTTAAATCTCTCAATTGAGATGACACAACGGAGTTGATTTTTATGAAACGACGCAAGTTATTTCAATTAACAAGTGCTGGATTAATGGGGGCTATGGTTTCTCATAGTCTACTATCAAAATCTAGTTTAGCTCAAAGCTCAAAGGTAAAAATTGAGTGGCTCGGACATACTTGTTTCTTGTTTAAAAGTGATGGTGTAGAAATTCTGGTGAATCCTTTTTTTAACATTGGTTGCACTGAAAATTATCGCCCCGTTAGAGAAAATGTGGATTTAGTTTTGATTAGCAGTTTACTTTTAGATGAAGGCTCTCCTCAAGATTTGAAAGGTGATCCAGAATTATTGTCTGATGCCGGTGTCTATGAATTTAGAAATATTAGACTTCAAGGTATCGCTATTCCTCACGATCGCTTTGGTGGGAGAAGGTTCGGCACTAATGTAGCTTGGCGTTGGACAATGGGAGGAGTAAGAATTCTTCATTTAGGAGGTGCTGCCGATGACATTTCTTTTGAACAACAAATTTTGATGGGAAGTCCTGATCTGTTATTTATTCCTGTAGGAGGCGGACCTAAAGCTTACAATCCTCAACAGGCAAAAAGTGCTATTGAAGTCCTGAAACCTAAAGTAGTAATTCCTACTCAATATCTCACTAGTGCTGCTAATCTCAGTGAATGTGATTTGGTATCGGTGGATGAGTTTTTGAAAATTAGAGGGGAAATGACTGTAGAAAGAATTGATAGCAATAAATTTACTTTTACTCCAAGCCAAATTCCTAGTGAAGGAACAATAATTAAAGTTTTAAATTACAATAATATTATTCAAAACAGCTAAATGACTATTGAGAAAGAAGAATATCGTCAACGCCGCTCTAATGTAATGGCAAAAATAGGTCATGGTACGGCAATTTTTCGTAGTGCTCCCATGGTTGTGATGCACAATGATGTTGAATATGTGTTTCGTCAGGATAGTGATTTCTTTTATTTGACAGGTTTTAATGAACCTGAAGCGGTTGCAGTTTTAGCACCTCATCATGATGAACATAAGTTTATTTTATTCGTTCAACCTAAAGATAGTGAGAAAGAAACCTGGACTGGTTATCGCGTCGGGGTGGAAGCTGCTAAGGATTTATTTGAAGCAGATGCAGTTTATTCTATCACTGAACTAAAGGAAAAGTTACCTCAGTATTTGGCTGATGCCGATCGAATTTATTATCATTTAGGTCGCGATCAGATTTTTAATGATACGATTATTGATATGTGGCGAAAATTTATGGCAGCTTACCCAAAAAGAGGGACTGGACCAGTAGCTTTAGAAGATACTAATCATATTATTCACCCTTTAAGATTAGTTAAAAGTGATTCTGAAATCCAAATGATGCGAAAAGCTGCTTCGATTTCAGCAATAGCTCATAATCGTGCGAGAGAATTTGCCAGACCTGGTCGTTATGAATACGAAGTGCAGGCGGAAATTGAACATACTTTCCGTTTAAATGGGGCAATGGGTCCGGCTTATCCTTCTATTGTGGCTTCTGGTGCTAATTCTTGTATTTTACATTATGTTGAGAATGATAGACAAATACAGGAGAAAGATCTGTTATTGATCGATGCTGGTTGTTCTTATAATTATTATAATGGGGATATTACGAGAACTTTTCCAGTTGATAGCAAGTTTACTTCTGAACAAAAAGCGATTTATGATATTGTTTTAGAAGCACAACTAAAGGCAATTGATGAGGTAAAAAAAGGTAATTCTTGCAATAAGTCTCATGAAGTAGCTGTGAAAATTATTGTAGAAGGACTGGTAGACTTAGGGTTGTTAGTTGGAAATATAGAAGAGATTATTCAAGAAGAAAAATATAAACCTTTTTATATGCACAAAACAGGTCATTGGTTAGGTTTAGATGTCCATGATGCTGGTGTTTATAAATCTGATAAAGATACTTGGTATATTCTTGAAACGGGTAATGTAGTTACGGTAGAACCTGGTATTTATATCTCTCCTAATCTTAAACCTGCTGAAGGTCAACCGGAAATTCCGGAAAGATGGCGGGGAATTGGGATTCGCATTGAGGATGATATTTTGGTTACTGGTGATGGAAATGAAATTTTGAGTGCTGCTGTTCCCAAATCTCTTTAAAATGTTGAATAATCTACCCATTATTTTAAGTAAAAAGTAAAAATTAAAAGGTAAGAATATCGAGTATATTTCCCTCATTCACCGATTCACCGATTCACCAACTCACCAACTCACCCTTGTCTCCCTTGTCTCCCTTGTCTCCCTTGTCTTCCCCATCTCCCACTCACCAACTCACCCATTCTCCCCAATCCTCCCATTCTCCCCAATCCTCCCA
>JANQIW010000109.1 GCA_028281945.1 Prochloraceae cyanobacterium PL24a_bin.78 | reverse complement strand
ACTTGGATGGGGGAAGACAAAGGAGAAAAAAGTGCATCTTATTTACTTATTACTTATTACTTATTACTTATTACTTAAATCAAGGATGGGGTGAATGGGAGGAATGGGGTGAATGGGAGGAATGGGGTGAATGGGAGATGGGGAGAATGGGAGGAATGGGGTGAATGGAAGGAATGGGGTGAATGGGAGATGGGGAGAATGGGAGGAATGGGGAGAATGAATGACTATGGAGAGACTTGGTAGACTTGGGGGACAAGGGAGATAGGTTTTGGGTTGGGTATCACCAAGGAAAAGAGAGCTTTAACTCTATCATCTTTAAAGACAATTTGGTATAACTTGGTATGGCAATAGTAAAATCTATCATTATTTTTTCACTACCTAAAATTATATTAACAATAAATACTTAAATACACTTTAATTAAATCCTACTTAAATTGATTTTTTTAATGATATACTAAAATCATCATTTTTATTTTTATCAAAATAATGATTACTCCACAAATAAAAAAAACTCTTTAAACTATTAATATATAATACTATTTCACAAATTGCTACTAAGTCTGTCGGTAACTTATAGTTATATTTAAGTAAGTGGTAGATAATTTTGCGAATATCATTTACCATATAAGCTAAAAATAACAATGGTTTTAACCACGGCTTAACACCAACCATTCGGGTTACATGACGACTCAAACCAATACCAGAGAAAAAAGAAATCAAATAATCTTTTTCGAATCGATGTTTAGGAATTTTGTGAATTACTTCCATTGCTGGATTATACCAAATTTCCCAGCCGGTTTGTTGAATATAACTAATAGCTTCTGTATCCTCACCAGTTAACATTGAATTTGGTTTTCTACCACTCAATATACAGTGTTTGGGAACACTCTCTAACCAAGCTTTTCGTCGAATTACTAATCCAGCAGAAGGAGGTATTACCTTCGATGGTGGTTGATATAGTAAGGCTTTGTTACCTCTTTCAGTAATGGCAAAAAATGGTTTAATCCTCTCAAAATTTTTGGGTAATTCTCCTGTAAAGTCACCATGAATTTGACTAGCATAAGCTCCGGCTTTGGGATATTTTTGAGCAAATTCATAAGCTGCTGCTACCCAATTTTGTGCTGGAATATTATCATCATCTAGAAAACCAATTAAAGGTGAATTTGCTAATCTTACTGCTTTTTTTCTAGCAAACCCTGCACCTTGTTGTGCTTCAAAAGAGTATCTTAACAAAATTTGGTCAGGCCAGTTTTTTTGATATTCTCTAACTACTTCTTGAGTATTATCTTTGCTGTTGTTATCTACAACAATAATTTCCCAAAATAATTCTTCTACTCCAATCTGAGACTGTAAATTATCCAGAACTAATGGTAATCTTTTACCACCATTAAATGTAGGAATTGCAACAGTAAAGTTTGTCATCATTATTAATTTTGTTACTATTTCTAATAGTGTAGTCTATGGTGATGATGATAATGGGTGATGGTTTTTTTTAAGAATGGGGAGAATGGGAAGAATGGGAGGAATGGGAGACTTGGAGAATGGGAGGAATGGGGTGAATGGGAGGAATGGGGTGAATGGGAGATGGGGTGATGGGGAGATTATATAATTTTATCCATTAGATATACATACTTGGATGGGGGAAGACAAAGGAGAAAAAAGTGCATCTTATGTACTTATTACTTATTACTTAATCAAGAGTGGGGAGGATGTCAAAACTTTGGAGTTGCTTTTTCTCATAACATCCTATATGATGTTATATCATGATAAAAGTTGTACTCGATACTGATGTTATTGTTGCAGCCATGCGTAGTTCAAAAGGGGCTTCCGCCGCTCTCTTGCAAGAAGGGAGAGTTGGTAATATCCAATTGGTTGTAAGCACTTCCCTAGTACTGGAGTACGAAGCTGTTTGTCTGCGCCCACAACATCTGGCAACCTGTGGTTTAAATCAGACTGAAGTCAGAGCTTTTATTGGTACGATCGTAAAAATGGCTGACAAAGTAACACCGTATTTCATGTGGCGACCTCAACTTAGAGATCCTAATGACGAAATGGTTCTTGAAACTGCCATAAATGGGAAAGCCAATGCCATTATAACCTTTAACACTAGAGATTATGGGAATGCACCTCAACAATTTGGTGTTGCCACTCTCACCCCGAAACAACTACTTGAAAGGATAAGAATATGACAGATAATACTACTATTTTTTCCCTAAGATTACCTCGCTCAATTAAAGAAGAGTTATCCCGCGTTGCCAAAGAAGATAACACCAGCATGAATCAATTTGCAGTTGTTGCTATAGCTGAGAAACTTGCTGTCATGCGCACTGCTAAATTTATGCAAGAACGTATGGATTTGGCTGATGAGGAGGTTTTTGATCGAATTCTGAACCGAGAAGATACCCCGCCACCTTTCCCCGGAGATGAACTTCCAGAGGGCTATATTCCTCCAAGGAGAGACTAAGAAATGGGAGGAATGGTTTTCTTGAGGATAATTGATGGTAATGATGGGAATGGGGGGAATGGGAGATGGGGAGAATGGGAGATGGGGAGATGGGAGAATGGGAGATGGGGAGATTGGGAGAATGGGAGATGGGGAGAATATTATTACTTATTACTTATTACTTAATAAAAGTTCTCGTTCTCGATAGGATTGGTGAAATGATAAACTTTTAAAATTTAGTTTTTTTTGTCTGGAGATTATCTATACATTGTCGAGACACTCTGTTTAATTTAAAAAAGTTTTAGTTTTGGGTAAGAATATGGAGAACGGGAACAGGTAATATTTTTTCAACAATCAACTAAAAGAAACTTATATAAAATACCAAAAACATAAATTTTGCCTCAACTTCTTCCTAGCAAAAAAATAAAACATTAATTTAAAAAAGAGATAATCTAAAAAACCAGATTCAAAATAGATTCTTCTCCTTCAAATCTATCTATATACATAGTTTTAGAATAAACTCAATTAATAACCCAAAATTAAGTATTTTTACTAAAATTTCCAGATATATCCAAATATAATAAATTATGTAACTATGTTTACAGAACTTAACTTTGTAATTTGTTAGTGTATAATTACGACACATCGTAAAATTAAACCTATAAAACTTAGAAAACAAATAAAGAGAATATTAAATACAGTAAAGATTAGTAAAGAAGATGTTATAGTGTAAAGTGTTACTACAATATTGTAATTGAGAATACAATGTTTGAAAAATTAATGCCATCACTAAATGACCACAATCTTCCCTATCCAGATACAATCCATCCGATTGTGGTGCATTTTGTGATCGCTATGGTGTTATTTGCCTTTATTTGCGATATAACAGGCTTACTAACACGTAATTATAAACTATATGAGGTAAGTTGGTGGAATATGTTTGTTGCCACCATCTCCATCTTTATAGCCATCATCTTCGGACAAATAGAAGCAGGTTTATCAATGGCTTATGATGCCGTAGAACCAGTTTTAAATCTCCACACCATCATTGGTTGGTCTCTCTCCGGAGTTATTGCCGCCGCTACAGCTTGGCGTTATGTAATTCGATCGAAAAATCCTAAAAAAATACCCCTACCCTATCTAGGTTTAGGATTAGTATTAACTGCCATCGTCTTTTTCCAAGTCTATCTTGGGGATAAATTAGTCTGGGTTTATGGGCTGCATACAGTAGAAATGGTAGAAGCAGCGAAGGAGGGCTTATTATAATGTATCCAGAAACAATTGCCCAATTAGATTTAGGAGTAAATGCACTACCTTATTCCCTCCCTATTCATCCAAACTTAGTACACTTAACCCTAGGATTATTTATCATTGGCATCGCCTTTGATGTAGTAGGAGTCTTATTTGTATTTGAAAAACCAATATTTAAATATTTAGCCATACCTGCCAGTCGTTCAAACTTCTTTGATGTAGGTTGGTACAATATGCTAGCAGCCTGTATTATTAGCTTCTTTACAGTAGCAACAGGTTTGTATGAAATTATGTTAGTAGATTCCCCACCAGATATCAAAAGCGCATGGAATCTAGAATCCATGGAAACCTTACTCTGGCATGGTGTAGGGGGAGTTTTACTCTTGACATTAATTGTAGGAATGACTCTCTGGCGTGGTTTTCAACGTTTCATTTGGCGCAATAATAACTCTCAACAAGTACAATGGATTTATTTATTTGCCGGATTCCTAATTATGTTCATAATGTATGTCCACGGAACTTTAGGGGCACAACTAGCAGCAGAATTTGGCGTTCATAATACAGCAGACCATCTGTTGCGTTTAGGGCAAGACCCTAATGCTTTGCTAAAATGAGGTGAAATATGAAAAAAAAGAATATTATAACTTTAGTAATTATCACTCTAATTTTAGGTGGGATAAGTATTGTAGTGGGTCAATTATCCTATTCTTGGCTGCCTCCCCAAGCTTCTCTAGAATCTAAATTGGTAGATAATTTATTCAGCTTCTTGGTGACCTTGGGAACATTCATTTTTGTAGGAGTCACAGGAGCAGTAATCTATACTATCGCTCTTAAGCGTGCAGGAAGATATGATACTAGTGATGGTCCTCACGTAGAAGGGAATATAACTCTAGAAATAGTCTGGACAGCAATACCTTTTGTGTTAGTAATTTGGATTGCAATATATAGTTATCAAACCTATGACCAAATGTCAATTAAAGGTCCAATGGCAATGGGACATCATCATCTGTCAGATAAAAATCCTCCTGCCTCCCCAGAACAATTAGCAGAAAATGTCGATCCTATGACAAATATCGAAGTTGAAGCTAAACAATGGTCTTGGGTATTTCGTTATCCTGAAAAAAATGTGACAAGCACCGAACTTCATCTCCCAGTCGATCGACGTGCCCATTTAGTATTGCGAACACCTGATACTGATGTGATTCACGGCTTTTATATTCCCGCTTTTAGAGTTAAACAAGATGTTATCCCTAAAGAAAACATAGATTTTGAATTTACACCTATTCTCACAGGTAAATATCGTCTCCGAGACTCTGAATATAGTGGAACATATTTTGCCGCCATGCAGGCAGATGTGGTAGTAGAATCCATGGAAAACTATCAAAATTGGCTCGCTCAAGCAGCAAAAACTAATCCCTCACCTGCTACAAATCAGGCAGCTAGTGAATATACCCAAAGACAAAAAAATTCCCCTAAAGCAGCATGGGCAACCGTTGAACCGGCTCCAGAACCAATAGTTAATTATCATCCTTAAAATAAAAAATAAGGCAAGGATAATAGAGAAAATGATAAATGAGGAGAATGGGATGAATGAGGAGAATGGGATGAATGGGGAGAATGGGATGAATGGGGAGAATAAATTTTGGTTAATTATGCTAGATTTAGGATTTTTTAACTCCATTATCATTTTAGACAATTGATATAAGATTCATTTTTTCCTGCTAAAACTAAACCATAACTAGGGATAATCTTCACAAAAACCAAAAATTTAACTTAGTCTTACTCCATATACAGACACAATAAAACACAATAAAACACAATAAAACACAATCACATTGACAAATACTCTCGAAATTTTATGTCTCAAATTACATTAGATCCCTCAAAAACAGAGGAACATCACCACGAAAAACCTCTTAGTTGGCGACGCTATTTTAGTTTTAGTACCGACCATAAAGTCATTGGTATTCAATATATAGTCACCGCTTTTTTCTTCTTCCTCGTAGCTGGAATTTTGGCCATGATTATGCGAGGAGAATTAATTACCCCAGAACCAGACTTGCTCGATCGCACAGTATATAATGCCATGTTTACCATGCACGGCACCATTATGCTATTTAGTTGGACATTTCCAGTTTTACTAGGATTTTCTAATTATTTAGTCCCCCTAATGATTGGGGCACGAGATATGGCTTTTCCTCGCCTCAATGCCGTAGCATTCTGGATGGTTCCCGTCTTTAGTATCTTATTTATTATCAGTTTTCTCGTTCCCGGAGGACCCGCTCAAGCCGGTTGGTGGTCTTATCCTCCTGTAAGTATCCAAAATCCTAGCGGTCAATTATTCAATGGTGAATTTATCTGGCTGTTAGCAGTGGCTATTTCAGGGGTTTCCTCCATTATGGGGGGAGTAAATTTTGTCACTACCATCGTGAAAATGCGTTGTCCTGGCATGGGTTGGTTTAAAATGCCCGCCTTTGTTTGGACAGTTTTTGCCGCCCAAATTATTCAACTCTTTGGTTTACCTGCTTTAACTGCTGGTGCGGTGATGTTGTTATTTGACTTATCCGTGGGGACAAGCTTTTTCGATCCTTCCCAAGGTGGGAATCCGGTTTTATTTCAACATTTCTTCTGGTTTTATTCTCATCCCGCTGTATATGTGATGATTTTACCAGTATTTGGTATCTTCTCAGAAATCTTTCCAGTATATGCCAGAAAACCTCTGTTTGGGTACAAAATAGTTGCCATTTCTTCCCTGATTATTACAGCATTAAGTGCCGTGGTTTGGGTACATCATATGTTTGTCAGTGGTACTCCCGGTTGGATGCGAATCCTCTTTATGTTCTCCACTATGCTTATTTCTGTGCCCACAGGAATTAAAGTCTTTGCTTGGGTGGGAACTATTTGGGATGGCAAACTCCGTCTGGATACCCCCATGCTTTTTGCTTTAGGTGGTTTGATTAATTTTGTCTTTGCAGGCATTACCGGCATTATGCTCTCTTCTGTACCCATCGATATTCATGTTAATAATACCTATTTTGTGGTGGGTCACTTTCATTACGTGATTTACGGGGCGATCGTTTTTGGTTTATATGCCGCAATCTACCATTGGTTCCCGAAAATGACAGGGAAAATGTACTACGAAGGATTAGGAAAATTACACTTCTGGTTAACTTTTATTGGTACTACTCTGAATTTTTTCCCCATGCACCCTTTAGGTTTAATGGGAATGCCTAGAAGAGTTGCTTCCTATGACCCAGAATTTGCTTTCTGGAATGTCATTGCAAGTGTTGGGGGATTTATCTTAGGGATGTCAACCTTACCTTTTATCGTTAATATGATTGCTTCTTGGATTTCTGGAAAAGATGCTCCTGATAATCCTTGGCGGGCAATTGGTTTGGAATGGCTGGTTTCTTCCCCTCCTGATGTGGAAAACTTTGAAGAACTTCCCATCGTAATCGCTGAACCCTATGGTTATGGTAAGTCTGAACCATTAACGGAAAATATGGGAGGATGATTTTTTAAGTAAGAAGTAATAAGTAAGAAGTAATAAGTAAGAATTAGTAAAAAATTAACACGATAATTAATATTTATATTTTTCCTTATTTATTTACTTTACCAATTGATAAATAATTAAGCTAACTAATATTAGCCAAGATTCTCTAAATTCTATTTATCTACCTGCAAACTTGTTTTACCGAATGAATCTCATTAAAATCAGAACTTTTAACCAATTTACAATTAAAAAATATGACTTCAATAGATAGCACCATTAATCAAGAGAAATTAGAAACCCAAGCTCATGTAACTCATCACGAACATGAACATGATGAAGCTGGTAATAGTATGTTTGGGTTCATTGTCTTTTTACTTTCAGAAAGCGTTATATTCCTGAGTTTTTTTGCAGGCTATATCGTCTATAAAACTTCCATAGCAATCTCTGACTGGCTTCCTGCTGGGGTTGAAGGATTAGAAGTGAAAGAACCAGCTATTAATACCGTAATTTTAGTATCTAGTAGTTTTGTAATCTATATTGCCGAGCGTTATCTCCACAATAACAATCTCTGGGGATTTCGGATTTTTTGGTTACTCACCATGGCAATGGGTAGTTACTTTGTTTATGGGCAAGCCGTAGAATGGGGTGGATTGGAATTTGGTTTTACCTCTGGTGTCTTTGGAGGCGCATTTTATCTCCTCACTGGTTTTCATGGTTTGCACGTCATTAGTGGTATTCTGCTTCAGGGAATTATGCTGATTCGTTCTTTTTATCCTAATAATTATGAAAAAGGGCAATTTGGTGTAGAAGCTACTTCTTTGTTTTGGCATTTTGTAGATGTGATTTGGATTGTTTTATTTATCCTGATTTACATTTGGCAATAGCTCATCCTAATTCTGCTATAAATACTGAAAATAACAACCTTTAGCAGAATTAGAATATTATTTCTTATCTAGATGAAGAATAGGGAGAATGGGAGGAATAGGGAGAATGGGAGGAATGGGGAGAATGGGAGGAATGGGGAGAATGGGAGGAATGGGGAGAATGGGAAGTAGATTTTGATACTGAGATTAAGGAAAAAGTTTTTCTTAATTACCCTAAAATTAGGAAATTGTAACTCTATCATTAATAAAGATAAATGATATAAATATTAATTAAAATTTGATAGATACTTTGATTAATATTTGAGTTGTATTTTATATCCAGAAATGAAAAAAAATAAATAAAGAATGAATAAGGAGAGATCATGATTATTGATGATCAACACTATGATATAATTATAGTAGGCACAGGAGCAGGTGGGGGTACTTTAACTCGCAAATTAGCAGAAGCAGGCAAAAAAATCTTAGTCTTAGAACAAGGAGAATTTACCGAAAAAGAAAGCTCAGAATTAGTTGAAGCAGAATTATATAAAAAAGAAGATTATCATGCCCCTGAACGTTGGTATGATGCACAAGGAGAGCTTTTCTATCCCCAAACTAGCTATTGTGTCGGTGGAAATACCAAAATCTACAATGGTGTTTTAATGCGTGCCAGAGAAAGGGATTTTGAGGAAGTCCAGCATCTTGATGGTATTTCCCCTGAATGGCCTTTGAAATATCAAGATTTTGAGCCTTATTACACAGAAGCGGAAAAGCTGTATCAAGCCCATGGTAAAGCAGGTGATGATCCCACTGAACCTCCTCGAAGTTGTGATTATCCTTTGCCTCCAGTTGAGCGTATCTCTCAGGTGCAAGAAGTTAGCGATCGTCTGGCTGAATATGGACTCCATCCGGCTTATTTACCCATAGGTATTGGGGATGAAGGGCGTACAGATTCGGAAGATACGGGAATTAGTCCTGTAATTCGGGCTGGTATGGATGTGACTTTAAAAACTTCTGCTCAGGTTGTGGCTCTTCATACTAATTCTTCTGGAACAGAGGTTAAAGGTGTTGAGGCTGTAATTAAAGGATATACTTATTTATTTAGCGCAGATATTGTGGTGCTTTCTTGTGGGGCAATTAATTCTGCTGCTTTACTATTGCGATCGGCTAATGAAAAACATCCCCAAGGACTTGCCAATAATTCGGATTTAGTGGGAAGAAATCTGATGAAACACCTCATGACGGTGATTTTACAGCAATCTCCTCAACCTAATTCTGGTTTATTTCAACGCAGTATTTCCATTAATGATTTTTATTGGGGGTACAAGGATTTTTCCTATCCTCTGGGGCATATCCAAGATTCTGGAGGAATCCTCATCGATGTGATTTTTTCTGAGTCTCCACCTCTTTTATCTATTGGAGCGAAGTTAATGCCTGGTTTTGGTTTGAAGCAGTTGGCTAAACGCTCTCTTGGTTGGTGGTTACAAACGGAGGATTTACCAGATACTAAGAATCGAGTTACGGTAGAAAAATCTCGGTTGAATCTTAAATATACTGCCAACAATTTAGAAGCTCACGATCGTCTTTTATATAATTGGCAAGAAGTTTTTAAAGCTACGGATAAGCAATCTAGAGGGATTCATCCTTACGGTGGAGTACCTATTGAAGTTGTAGCACATCAATGCGGTACTTGTCGTTTTGGCACGGATTCTCAAACTTCTGTTTTAGATGTGAACTGCCGAACTCATGATGTTAAGAATCTTTATGTGGTAGATAGCAGCTTTTTTCCCTCGAATCCTGCTGTAAGCCCAGCTTTAACGGTAATTGCTAATGCTTTAAGGGTGGGTGAACATTTGATAGAAGTATTGAAATAAGATAATTTATTTTTTGAATTTAAAGTTAAGTTATTGGTATTATCAATAAAAATCAAGGCAAGTTTTTATGCTTTATGGATAATACCTTTTTTTTTGACTAAATTTATATTTTTTAAATTCATTATTTTATACCAATTTTTAAAAATGATGATAGAGTTAAAAGTATCAAAAATTAGTAGATTCTCGACCTAAAACTTATCTCCCTTGTCCTCCTTGTCCTCCTTGTCTCCTTCCCAACTAAGTCTATCGTACTTTTGGAAAATTGATATTACGAATACATAAACTTTTTTGGTTTGAAAATTCTTAAAATACCAATAACCAATAATTAATAATCAATTGTTTTCATTTTCTTCACAAGCTCCAATACTCACCCAATTACTAGTGCCATCTTGCCAATGCTCTTTTTTCCAAATAGGTGCATTATGCTTGAGAGTATCAATGGCATACTGACAAGCTTCAAAAGCTTCCCGACGATGAGGGCAACCTACGGCTACTAAAACGCTGATTTCTCCTATTTTTAACCTTCCAACTCGATGATGTATTACTACTCGATTCGTATCCTTCCATTGTTGGCGAATATTAGTAGCAATTTGTTTAAATATTTCTCTAGCCATGGGTTCGTAGGCTTGATATTCTAGGCAAACTACTGGTTTCCCATCTGTATTATCCCGCACCGTACCACTCATAATCACTATGGCTCCATTGCTGGGATCATCTGCTAAAGCATAGATTTCATCTAAAGAAAGAGGGGCAAAAGTAATAGCAAAACTATCTTGATTATTTTTTTGTATTGAACTAGGGAAATTGGTTAATGCTGAGTTCATCTTGTTTTTATCAATTCATTTCTATCTATTTTAACATTACTAGATTTATGAGCTTTCATAATATTTTAATAGTAATTTTAGTATGATAAAATTTTCTAATTTCCCTCTATCTTTTATGATGAATTTTACTAGTTATTTTCAATTATTTTTCTATTATTTACTCCATAATTTAGCTTTAATTAATAGGACTTAAACAACCTTAAGATTACTATTAGAAAAAACTCTAATTTCCTCCATTTTTAAATTACAAATTTCATGTATCAATTAACTATAGATATAATATTTAATTAACAAGCTCAAAATGTTTTTTGTTGTTTAAGAGGGAAATTTCTTGTTTTTTTGAATTGAGAAAGTGTTGAAAGGGCAAAGGAATTTTTTGACTTTCTTCCAGTAAATATTCCAAAAAAGTTTGAGCAATAACAGATAATTGTTTACCTCCAAGATGGGCCACATACCAACGACATTTGATGGGAAAATGCTCCACATCTAAAATAGCTAAATCGTCTGTATTTCCTTGGGAAATTAAAGTATGACCTGAAAGAACGGAAATTCCTAAACCTCCCACAATTGCTTGTTTAATGGCTTCATTATTACCTAAATCCAATCGAACTCTAACGGAAACATTCTGTTGAGCAAATAAATTTTCCACTGCTACCCTAGTGCCAGAACCTTTTTCTCGCATAATAAATGATTCTCCATCCAAACATTTAATGGGGATATTTTTTTCATTTACTAATGGATGATTGCTAGGTGCTAAAACTACTAAGGGATTATCTAAAAAAGGTTTAGTAAAGAGATCTAAATTTTGTGGCGGTTGGCTCAGAATATATAGATCGTCTGCATTTTCTCCCATTCTTTGTTCTATTTCCTTATGATTGGTTACTTTTAAAGAAACATCAATATTAGGGTATTCCTGACAAAAATAACCTAACAAACGAGGAATAAAATACTTGGCAGTGCTCACTACTGCTAAACTTAATTTCCCTTCTTTTGTTCCTTTAAAATCTGCTATTTTCATTTCAAAGTTTTCTAACTTTTCAAATATCTCTTGGCAAGTTTCTAATAATTCTGTGCCTGCATCAGTAAGATAGAGACGTTTTCCGATTTGCTCGAACAATGGTAAAGTTACAACTTTACTTAGTTGTTTAATTTGGCTGGAAACTGTTGGCTGAGTAATGCTTAATTCTTCTGCTGCTTTAGTAAAGCTACCAAGTCTTGCAGTGGTTTCAAAAACTTTTAACTGATGTAAGGTTGCGTGCATCAAAGATATTATCTCCCTTTTCAATGGCTATCACTTCAAATTCTAGCTCTAATTATAGACTTTAGCCAATCATTTTTTGATAAGATATAGTTTTTAGTATATATAAGGAAAACTTATTAATGATATTTAAACCAATTGACAATTGATAATGGCTTTGGTTTCAAGGTTTTTTAGTAATTTTTCTCTATGTATTCTCATACCAAATTGTCTTTAATGATGATAGAGTTAAAGTTATTCAAAATCGGCACGATTCTCAACCCAAAACCTCTCTTCCTTATCCTTCTTATCCTCCTTGTCCCTCTTCTCTACTCCTAAGCATTGTATATCATTCTTTTATAAAAATGATATAATAACAGGGATATCCTCCCTTTTAATAGACTTCTCCATCGAGTCTGAAATTTGCGCTTCCCAAAGGCTATGGCAACGGAAACGAGAAAAAACACTTTAAGATATTGAGTTTATATTAAATTATGAAGCTTTTAATCATAACATAAAAAATACTTTTGCCAGAGATTTAATCAATTCTCAATCAACGTCTATTCCTAATGCCCGTAATTGTTGGGCTAAATTTTCAGCTCGTTGTCTTTGAGTTAATGCTTCTTGTTTGGCATTTTCTGCTCTTAATTCAGCATTTTCTGCTCTTAGTTCAGCATTTTCTGCTCTTAGTTCGGCATTTTCTGCTCTTAGTTCGGCATTTTCTGCTCGTCTTTCTTCTACTAAAAGTTTTTCCTCTGGCAAAGGAATCAAGTTTTGATTAGCATCTAGCCAACGTAACCATTCTCTAGTTAATCCTTTATACCTTCCATGCCATACTCCTAAATACATTTGAAGAGATTCTATCCATACTTTTCCTTCACTAACATCTAATTCGTGATAAGATCTTCTCGTTAACTCAAAAGCTATTAATTTATCTGTATAACGATCGTATACTATATAATAAGGTATTTTTAGGATTTGTTCATAAACTTCCCATTTAGTTGGTGGTTGATTAATTTTACGAACTTTCTCGCCTAAATCTTCTTTTTCTGTCCCCGGAGATAGTAATTCTACTACGATAATTGGTGTTACTTGTTCATCCCATACCACATAAGATAATCTAGAATCTTGTTGATTATATAAACGATCGACTCCCACAACTCCAAATCAATCAGGACGCTTATACCAATTAGGATTATCAGAATCATAATATAAATTCATGTCGATAGCTGTAAATCTTTGTTCTGGAGGATAATTTGCTGGTTGAAAGGTTTCTTGCAAAATTTGTGGTTGTAAGATATGAAATTCGTCTGGCACTCCTGGTTCCTCTGGATCTTCACTCTTGAGATCGTACATGGTTGGTAATTGTTTTTCTTGATAATTTTTTTGATACATTATTACACTATGTTTCTAATTATATTTTTGATGGGGCAACTCACAGATGCAAAGTCCTGATTATTAATTGTGATTATTAATATTCTTAATTAATATTATTGAATACTATTATACCACATAATTAACAAAACAAAAATTTCGCCAAAAAATCAACCATAGACTAGACACAATGGATGATTCAGGATATAATCTCACTAAGACCCTACTCGGAATTTAAAACAAGTAAAAATCATGCTTTAAAAGTAAATTTAAAGAAAAAAAAGAAAAATTAATAAAAAAAACTTAAGATTACCATAAGCAATTATAATAAAAAAAAAGATTTCAAACCAAAATAACGTGTTATTCTGATTTGAAATAGAGTAAATTCTATGGAACAAAAAAAATATATAGAAATTGTTCTATCAGATTAGAAACACAATATAAATCAGAAACACCATATAATTAATAAGGTCCAATTTAACAATGCAAATAACCAATAAAATACATTTCAGAAATTTAAAGGGGGATATATTTGGGGGTGTAACAACCGCCATTATTGCTCTACCTTTAGCCCTAGCATTCGGGGTAGCATCCGGAGCCGGACCCATTGCCGGATTATACGGAGCAGTATTAGTAGGATTTTTTGCCGCCCTATTTGGAGGAACACCAACCCTAATTTCCGAACCAACAGGGCCTATGACAGTAATAATTACGGCAATTATTCTAAATTTAACAGCCGCGAACCCAGATAACCCAGAAATGGGACTAGCAATGGCATTCACTGTAGTAATGATGGCAGGGGCATTTCAAATCCTTTTAGGGGTTTTCCGATTGGGTCAGTATATTACCCTAATGCCATATACTGTAATTTCAGGCTTTATGTCTGGAATCGGTATCATTCTGGTAATTCTGCAAATTTCACCATTTTTAGGACAAGAGAATCCAGGTGGTGGGGTACTTGGTACAATTACAAACTTGCCTAATTTGATCTCAAATATTAATCCAACAGAAACCGGATTAGCAATCTTAGCAGTGGTAATTATCTTCTTAATGCCAGCTAGGTTGAAAAAATTTGTACCCCCACAATTAGTAGCTCTAGTAGTTGGAACAGTTGTTTCCTTAGTGTTTTTCCCAGATGTTGATATCCGACGCATTGGTGAAATACCACGAGGTTTACCACAAATCCAATTACCAGTATTTAGTGCAGCGCAATTCCAAATAATGCTAATCGATTCTATGGTTCTAGGTATGCTCGGATGTATTGATGCTCTACTTACTTCCACAGTTGCAGACAGTTTAACTCGTACCCAACACAATTCAGATAAAGAATTAATCGGTCAAGGAATCGCTAACATTGTATCTGGTTTATTTGGTGGATTACCCGGTGCTGGTGCAACCATGGGAACAGTTGTTAACATTCAAACAGGTGGAAGAACTGCAGTTTCAGGTTTAACTCGTGCTTTAGTTTTGCTGGTTGTTGTCTTGTGGGCTGGTCCTCTAACTGAAGTTATTCCCATGGCAGTCTTAGCAGGTATTGCTCTAAAAGTTGGGATCGATATCATCGATTGGAGTTTCCTTAAGCGTGCTCACAAAGTATCCCTTAAAGGTGCTGGCATTATGTATGTTGTGATTGGTTTGACAGTATTTGTAGACTTAATCGCCGCAGTTGGTATCGGAGTTTTTGTGGCTAATATCTTAACTATCAGTCGTTTAACAAGTTTACAATCACAAAGTGTTAAAACTATTAGCGATGATGCTATTAGTGATGCTGATGATCAAATTGTTCTTACTAAAGAAGAAAAAGATTTATTAAAGCAAGGGGAAGGTCGTATTCTTTTATTCCATCTCAGTGGCCCTATGATTTTCGGTGTATCTAAAGCTATTTCTCGTCAACATACAGCGATGAAAGACCATGATATTTTAATTGTAGATTTAACTGAAGTTCCTTTACTTGGTGTAACTTCCTCTCTTGCTATTGAAAATGCTATTGTTGAAGCTATTGAAGAAGGTCGTCAAGTCTTTATCGTTGGTGCTACTGGTAAAATTAAGAAGCGTTTAGAAAACTTGGGAATTTTGAATCTTTTACCTCAAGAACATTTAGTTAACTCTTGTATTGAGGCTCTTGAACAAGCAGTGGAAATTTTGCAAGTATATAAACAAAGATCCATCCCACTGGGAAAGTAGTTAATTTTGGCTGAAATAAGTTTGTCCTTGGATGAAAAGTCTGGAATTATCTAAGAAAATTTACCAAATTTAAATTAATAGGACTTCTACAATCTTGAATTGTTCAAAAAACTCTTTCAATCCTAGTAATCATGGTATTATTTCTCTGTGTGACTCAAATATTTACTAAAGTTGCCGAAGCTACTGAGAAATTTAGATTTCTAACTTTTCATTATCAACAAACTCCTAGATTTAAAAAACGCACGACCAAAAGGTTTTTCAGTATTTTTTCTGAGGAAGATTTTCACAATAAAAATTCAATAAGAGATAATAGACAATTTTCTTTAATACTGATAGAGATGTAGAATAAGGAGAATAAGGAGAATAGGGAGAATGGGAAGATGAGATATAGAGATTATCCTTGGAATTAGGAGATAGTAAGGAAAATAAATTTTGGTTAATTATACTAAATATAAGATTTTCAAATCTACCAATCTTAAAGACTCTCTTAATATAATTAAAAACCAAGTAAAATTATATAGTAAACGAGTTTACCCCAGATCAAACATTAAAAATTTAGTAATTATAGCAAAGTTCATTATTACTAATTAAGTGAAATACTCTGGAAAAATTTAGCAAAAAATATAAATATGCAAATAATAAATAACCAATAATCAACAGAAAAAAAACTATGGAAAACATTCTTGAATTATTACCAGATAGCCCAATAGTAGGTTTTACTATCTTACTCTTAGTAATTTTATTTGTTCCCCCTATCTTTGAAAAACTAAAATTACCAGGATTAGTAGGTTTGTTAGTAGCAGGTGTATGTTTGGGACCTGATGGTTTAGGGCTTTTAAATGCAGAATCGGACACGATGAAATTGCTCTCAGACATCGGAAAAATTTATCTAATGTTTGTAGCAGGTTTGGAAATAGACTTAGAAGAATTTCGTAAAACCAAAGATCGATCGCTTAGCTTCGGAGTCTTAACTTTTTTAATTCCTCTTGGTATGGGAACAATGGTTGGATTAGCATTTGGAATGGGCTTGAATGCTTCAATTTTAATAGGCTCATTACTGGCTTCCCATACTCTTTTAGGTTATCCCATAGTTAACCGTTTAGGAGTAGTTAATAACGAAGCTGTTACTGTTACCGTTGGTGCAACAATTTTTACTGATATTGCCGCTTTATTAGTTTTAGCAATTTGTGTATCTATTCATGGAGGAGATTTCTCTGCGGCTAGTTTAGTAATTCAGTTAGGTTCATTAGCTATTTATTCTGCCATTGTTTTATTTGGTTTTGATTGGGCAGGGAAAGAATATTTTCGCAGGACTGGGGATGAAGAAAGTAATCAATTTTTATTTATTCTCTTAGCAGTATTTTTAGCATCCGTAGGGGCACAAATTATTAATGTCGATAAAATTGTTGGGGCATTTCTGGCAGGTTTAGCAGTAAATGATGTAGTAGGTCGTTCACCTGTAGAAGATAAAATCGAATTTGTTGGTAGTACTTTATTTATACCCTTTTTCTTCGTCGGCATGGGGCTGCTTTTAAATGTATCTAGCATGATTTCTACTCTTACTATACCTAGTCAATTGGTTTTGACTGTTGCAATTGTAGGAGTATTATTTGTAAGTAAGTTTCTTGCTGCCTTTTTTATTAAGTTTATATATGCTTATAATTGGAATCAAACATTGACCATGTGGTCTTTATCTTTACCACAGGTGGCTGCAACTTTAGCCGCTGCTGTGGCTGGTTTCAACGCAGGATTGATCGAAGAATCGATTTTGAATATTGTGATTGTTTTGATGCTAGTAACTGCTGTTTCAGGGCCTATATTAACTACTCGCTTTGCCAGAAAACTGAAAACCACTACTCCTCAACCTGATGATGGGGGATTAGAATTCAATAAAGAAGCAATTAGAAAGGTAAATTCCCATCGCCCTTTTACGGTTTTAGTTCCTATTTGTAATCCTCATACTCAGAGATATTTAGTGGAGATGGGTTCTTTATTAGCTCATCATGAAAAGGGAATAGTTGTGCCTTTATCTATAACTAAAGCTCATGTTCATATGGACGAACCTCAATTAGACCAAGGCATTGAAATTAGTGAAAGATTGTTGGAAAAGGCAAAAGAAGTTGCTTCTCAGTTTGAAGTTCAGGTAGAAACCCTTACCCGAATTGATGATGATGTTACCCATGGTATTAGTCGCAGTGCGAAAGAGAAAGAAGCTAGTTTAATTGTTATGGGTTGGAGTCCTACTAATAGCATTCAAGCTCGTTTGTTTGGGAATACCATTGATAATGTTTTTTGGTCTAGTCATTGTCCAGTAGCGGTTATGCGATTGTTAGAAGAGCCAATTAATATTCATAAGATTCTTGTTCCTATGAAAAATATTAGTCCTCAAACTCTTGAAACAGTTCGTTTTGCCATGCTTTTTGCTGATACTCATCAGTCTCAAGTTACTTTACTTCATATTAAAGATCGTAAAGCATCTAAAGATGAACTTTATAGTTTTGAGGAAAATCTCAAAAAGGCTCTTGAGACAATTCAACCTAAAGTGGAATTCGATCTCAAATTGATGCGTCATGATAATGCCAGTGAGGCTATTGTTCATACTGCCCGAAATTTTGAATTAGTGGTTTTACGATCGATTCGTCGTCGTACTGCAGGAGGTTTAGCGGTAAGTGATATCACAACAAGAGTGATTGAAGAGATTTCTTGTTCTGTAGTCTTATTTGGTGAACCTAATTCTATGTACCAATAAACACTAAAAGTAATAAGTGATGATAGCTCTTATAATCATTATTTATTACTTACTAAGTTTATAATTGTTCCATCAAATTCCAGATGTTTATCTGACGAAGATAAGTTAAGAATTGCCAAGACATTGATGAAGATAAGCATAATTAATCAAAAATGGACAATCGATTATGGACAATAGATTATTGAAGATTATTGCTTTCCATTGTCCTATAAAAATCTCAATTACTTTTTGAGAGTAAGAATTTCCACACCATCATCAGTGACAGCCAAAGTATGCTCAAATTGAGCCGATAACTTACGATCCTTAGTTAAAGCAGTCCAACCATCAGCCATAACCTCAGCCTCCCAGGTACCCTCATTAATCATGGGTTCAATGGTAAAAACCATACCGGGGCGAATCTTTTTGCCTTTGCCTCTAGTGCCATAGTGAGGAATTTGAGGGGGAGTATGAAATACATTACTAACACCATGACCTACAAAATCTCTAACCACAGAAAAACCTTGTGCTTCAGCATATTCTTGAATAGCAGCACCAATATCGCCTATTTTACCGGCGGGTTTAACCGCAGCAATTCCTCGGTATAAACATTCCTCTGTCACTTCAACCAATCTTTTAGCAGTATTACTAGGAGTGCCCACAAAAAAAGTTTTGGAAGTATCACCATGATAACCATCCAAGATAGGAGTTACATCGATATTGATAATATCTCCATCTTTGAGGATTTCCTTGTCATTTGGAATGCCATGGCAAATTACCTCATTAATACTGGTACAAATGGATTTAGGAAAACCATGATACCCTAGAGGAGCACTTTTAGCTCCATGTTCGAGAGTCCATCTTTCAGCCTCATCATTAATTTCTAGGGTACTAACACCAGGTTTTACCATAGACTCTAAATGATCTAAAAGTTCAGCAGCTAATTGGCCTGCCCTACGCATTTTTTCTATTTCTCGACTGGATAATAAAGTGATTGTTTGGTTTGCCATTGATTTTTTTCTATCCTATGTATTGTATTGTTTTAGTTAATAATCTCTAAATGTAAAACATAATTTCCTAGACTAACTTGATCAGACCATAATTGATATTCTATTCGCAAGTTTTGAGGAAAACAATTCCCTTCTAGGGTCAAACTTTTAGTAAAATTTTGCAAGTGCAAAGATTTATTTTGGGGATGGGATTTTCCATTTAACCAATAACGACTGATACTATGAACTCCAAGACTCCAACAATGACGATAATTTAATTTATCATTAGATTGGACAGTCATCACTACTCGCTTTGGATAAATTTCTAACCAGACTAATCTAGTTTTACTACCAAGAAATTTACAGGTATTTTCTGGCTTAATATCTGATTCTACTACTGATTGAGGAGATTTTGGTTCTCTTAACAAGATATGAAATTTTTCTTGATCTTTCTGATATACTGTAGCTGCTGTTTCAAAACTAGATACCATAGGTAGATCCGTTGAAATTAAACAAAGGCTTGCACTTCGATGGTGATAAGTTAACATAAGATACTGAGAGTTTAACCATAGTCCAATATTAAATTTAACATTATTTTTCCATTATCAACATGATTTGGTATTAATCAAAAATCCTTTTTATTTTCCATAATTTTTTAAATTTTGGGTAAATCCCCCCAATCCCTATCTTCTAAATGGGGGAGTTTTCCCCTTGTCATAAGTCTTATAATCAGCCACACTAAAAGTATAAATATTTCTTAAATTTAATTTAGTGGGTAAACTGCAATCATGAATTACTTATATTTTTTAGCTAACGCTAGTCTAACTTTACGAGTTATCGAACATGTTCAAAAAATGAATCATTTGTCAGTACTTTCTATGACGGTGATTCATCAAATCAATGGTTGGGTTGTTAAAGTAAAATTTGCTAATCCTCTTACTTGTGAAAATGATGGGAACTTTAAAGCTTTTATGAATGAGTTGGGTATTCCTTACGAGCCAGAAATGCGCTTACAAATGGTATTGTGGAGTTTAGAAACTGGGCAATCTCCTATTGAAGTTATGCGTCGTTATCAAGTGGCTATTGTTTCTCATGGGAATCCTAATACTAGTGATATTGAAGCTTTCCGTCAACAGTTTACTAGAGGCTTGGGCTATTGTCCGGAAACTTTGGCTTAATTATATACTATTTACATTTGTTTGAATTAAATATAAGATAATTGAATTTAAGAGTGTCTAATAGTTTCTCTATGAATTAAACACTCTTTGAGGTATGGAGTTTGGAATTTCACGTATTTCTATTGAATTTAATTAGGTTTTAAATAAGTATTAAGGTAATAATTCCAGCTATTAGCATTATCCCTGCTGGCATAAATTTCCCTGTTTTCACTAAGCGAATTCCAAAGACGATGATTAAAATTATTGTTACCACTCTAGCTAATATTAATCCTAATCCAAAACCGACAAGGCCTGCTAAACCTCCTAAGATTAATAAGATACCACTGACAATTCCTGAAATTAGAGATACTTTGCTACCAGCTTTTTGGTATCCGATGATTCCTCCTACTATGGCTAAAATTCCATAGGCGATGGCTACTATTGGCATATTAATTCTATAAATTGATTCTGTTAACGATAGATGGAATTAATTATAATTAATTTTGTTACCGAGAATTGATGATAAAAATTAAATTGAGTTGAGTTTTAACTGAAGTATAAACTAAATGGTAATTTGCTTTTTCTGTAATTAGTGATAGAGATGCAGAATGGGAAGAGTTGGAAGATGGTTTTTACTGAGATGGTTGTCACGGAGAGTGGGAGAGTGGGAGAGTGGGAGAGTGGGAGAGTGGGAGATGGTTTTTACTGAGATGGTTGTCAAAGGGAATGGTTGTCACGGAGAGTGGGAGAGTGGGAGATTGGGAGATTGGGAGAGTGGAAGATTGGGAGATTGGGAGATTGGGAGATTGGGAGATTGGGAATTATCTGTTGTTAGAGGGGAGTAAAGAAAATAAATTTTCTTTAATTAATTATCTTTGATTTGATATTTTTAAACTATATTATTATTAAAGACAATTTGATATAAGGTTAAACTTGTTTAGTTTTCTATGTTTAATAATTATTATTTGTATTCTTGTTGACTTTTATCTTATTTCTTGATACTTTTGTTGAATCTGTTTATAAATAAATTTAATATAATTTAAGCTAAAATAATAATAAAATAAAAATATTTATAATTCTAGATAATCTATTTTACTATCTAATTCTAATTTATTATGACTTCTTTTTATACTTGGA
>JANQIW010000103.1 GCA_028281945.1 Prochloraceae cyanobacterium PL24a_bin.78 | reverse complement strand
ATCAAGCCTTTGAAGATGATCTTTGATTTGTTAGTTAAGATAGGTTTTGAGCAAATTCCACAGCTAGGACTAAAATTTTATTTTCCATGAAATTGTTATGTTGTTACTAATGGTATAATATTATGGCATTTTATTAAAAATATCCCTTGAAAATCTTTGATTAATTAACTTGTCCATTAAACGATGGTTTCTATTTTGGAATGTCAAAAAAAATCTATTGTTGTGGGGAATTAGTTTAAGTTAGAATGGATAGAGATTGAGAATATATATTGTCAATTGTTAAGGAATTATCTATGAGGATGGTTAAACATAGAAGTTACAATTACAATTTTGTTGGTCTAATTATGCTTTATGTAAAATCAAAAATTTCAGCTATTATCTTAAATTAGTTACGATTTTTTCTGAATTGGTTAATTTTCTTCTTCGTTGACAGAAATAAAAATTCTGCTATTTTAATTACATTAATAGTAGTTAGCTATTTTAAGTATCTATACAAAAGTTCTAAAACAACTTTAATTTAAAAAAAACCCTCCATACCTTATTCTATGGATTAAGGGTGGAAAATATATCACCATAAAAAAATAAAAAGGATTTGATTCGTGCTACACCTAGCAGAAATAAAAAAACAAAGTAAACCGTTTGTAGGAGCCTTGAGATCGGAACTCAAACTCTTAGCTTTTCAACGTAACGACCAAACTTGGTCGGCAGTTACAGGAGAAAAGATCGTTACTTCTGAAGAGATACCTCAAATCAAGGATGGAGAAGGTGCTCTATTTATTGTTAGTATAAATGGGAATGAGCAAATACAGGGAAAGCCAGAATTAGCTGGTTCTAGATTGGTAAATCTTTTAAAAAGTTTTTCTAAAATAATTGAAAAATCAAAGGGCCAAGAAGAAGAAATTGAACAATGGAAACAATCTTTGACTTATCAAAGTCAGGAATTGGCTCGTCGAGAAATGGAAATGGAGTCTAGGCTTGAACAACTTGAGGAAAAGGAAAAGGAATATGAGCAGTTATCTCTTGAGCGCGATCGCCTAGAGGAAGATAAGAAACGTATAGAAGAAGAACAAGAAAAACTGGAAAATCTTCAAGAATCAGTTAGTTTTGATGGACAACAGGCTTCTAAATTAAAAGAATTAATGGATTCTCTATTAGGCAAGGTAATGGGGACTGATTCTTTTTTGGAAAAACTTCAAGAAACTTTTGAAACAGTTGAGACTCTTCAAGGTTATTTTGATCAGAATTGGCAACAATTAGAGCAAAAGAAAGCTGAAAAAGATCGAAAACAAAAAGAAGTAGATCGAGAAGATGAATTACTGAAAAACTATAAAAGTCAGTTGAAATCAGAATTAATAGAAATAGAAGAGGCTAAAAGAAATTTAGAAGGGCAACAAAAAGTTCTCGAAAGTAAACAAGAAGCTTATAGTAGACTAAATCTTTATTTAGAAACGACGGAAAAACTTAAAGAATCTATTCAAGAGGTAATGCCCGATCGAGATTCTGATGAAGATCGATTAGATTTAAATAGTTTAGAAAATATGCCATTGGGAGAGTTAGAAGAAATCGTTAATAATCTCCAAAAAGAAATGGATAAATTAGTGGTTTTTGTTAATGATCAAGAAGAAGAATTAACTCTACAATACCAGACAGTTAAAGAGTTAGAAGAAAAAATCAAATCAGTAGGTGATCTTGAGCGCTTTAGTTTGGAAACTGATTTGGCTGATGAACAAGAAAGAACGAAAATGCTTGATGAAACTCTTTTGGGCCAACGCCGTAATTTACGTAAACAACAAAAGATTTTAAGTCAACATCTCAAGATTTTACGAAGACGACAAGGTTTAATTGATATTAAAAATAATCCTGATGAGGAAATAGATTTAGAGCCAATTTTAAATCAGTTACAAGAACAAACTGATAATACAACGGAAGAAAAACAAAAATTGGAAGGTGAAATAGAACATATTAAACAGAGTTTAGAGCAAATCCGTGAAATGATTGGGAAACAAGTTAGTTCTCATCAAACTAAAGAAGAACAGTTGGAACAACAAGAACAACAATATCAAGGATTAAAAACAGAACTTACTGGAATTAATGCTGAGATTGCTTTATATAAAGCTATTTTAGAACAAGAACAAACTACTCTTAATAAAACTAAGGAAAAGTTAAATGCTATCAAGGAGTTAATTGATAGTAGTCAAAGTACAAATGAGGAACGAGAGCAAGTTATTGCTGAAATTAAAGAAACTATTGGTCTGTAATGGGAGTTTATAAATATAAGTTTCGAGAAGCTTAAGTTAAGATGGGTTGATTATAATATAATTATCTTGGACTTCTGCACTCAATTTCCCTGGAAGGGTAGAGGTGCGAGTTTTGTTGGGGGCGTTAATTAATTTAGTTACTGCTTCGATTTGCTCAAAATTAGGTGCGATGGGGAGCAATTTTTGAAGGAATTGTCGCATTATTCTTCTTTGTAAGCTGATGTGGAATGTGTTGATTAGGTGACGGTTTAATCCTTTTCCGTCTTCTGTTAAAGCTTCTTGTAAAATTTGATTAGCACGAAAGTTGAGATAATCTACTTCGTCATGTAAAAGTTCGGCGGTTTGAGCTAAAAGTGTTTCTACTTTTGGGTTGAAGTTTGTTTTTATATATGGTAATAATTCTTTTCTAATTCGATTCCTAGCATATTTAAGATTATCATTTGCTGCATCTAACCATATGGGTAATTGGAATTGTTGGCAAAATTTTCCTGTTTCTTCACGGGTGATATTTAAGATTGGTCTGATTAATTCTATCTCTGAGGTTAAATATCTTTGCCAAGTAAGTGATTGCATTCCATCTGTTCCTGATCCTCTAATAAGATTGTATAATAATGTTTCTGCTCGATCGCTGGCTGTATGGCCTGTAACTATGTGACTAAAGCGATATTCTGTGGCTATTTCTACTAAGGTTTGATAACGCCATTTTCTGGCGGCGGCTTCGGTTTCTTCTAAATTTTGTGTTGATTTTAAATAAAAAGGAATGCCAAAACAAGTTGTTATTTTCTCTACGTGTTCGGCAATCCCTTGATCAGATGACCAACCATGATCACAATGTGCTATGGCTAAATCCCAATCCCATTTAGGTTGTAAATCCCATAATAATTTGATTAATGAGAGTGAGTCTTGACCTCCTGAAACTGCAACTAAAACCCTACTACCGGGCTTCAACAGCTCTCTTTGTCGTAGGGTTTGATGTAGTCTGGCATGAATTAGTGTCCAATTTCTAGTTTGGGAAAAACTAGATTTAGAAAAACCAGCCATAAGAATGTAATCCTTTACCTAAAAGATTTACTCCTAAGTAGCAAATCCATACCACGAGAAAGCCTACAGCAGCTAAAATTGCGGGTTTTCTTCCTTGCCAACCTTTGGTAATTCGGGCGTGAAGATAGGCTGCAAAGACTAACCAGGTGATAAATGCCCAGGTTTCTTTAGGATCCCAACTCCAGTAGGATCCCCATGCTTCATTGGCCCAAACTCCTCCTGCGATAATTCCAATGGTTAGGAGGGGAAATCCTAATCCAATGATGCGATAGCTAACGTTATCTAGGGTATCAGCTAGGTTAAGGCGTTGAAGTGAGAGATTGTTTTCGGTAGATAATGAGGTATCTGTGATGGTTGCGTCTATGACTGCGGTGGCACTTCCTCCATTTCCGCCATTGAGGCTGCTATTGATGGGTTTTTTGGAGTTGTTGTTGTTTTCTAGATTGGTGGCAAAACTATTATTTATCCAGGTTATGTTTTCTTTATTGCGATAACTACCTGTTCCTACTGAACTTCCTCTGAGTTCGATTTTTTGTCCTTGGGTGACGATGAGAAAGGCTATGGCAACGAGAGATCCTACCATTAGGGCTGAATAACTTAGCATCATAATACTAACGTGCATCATTAACCAGTTGGATTTGAGGGCGGGTACTAATGGTGCACTTTGCTGCATTTCTTGGGGTAGGGAAAGGGCTGCAAATGCGGTTATTAGCATGGCTATGGGGCTGGTTATGGCTCCTACTAGTCTCGATCGACTCATTCTTTCGGCGATTAAATGGATGGTGGTGACTCCCCAGGTTAAAAAGAAGAGGGATTCATAGAGGTTACTGAGGGGAAAATATCCTCCTTCTAACCATCTGGATGATAGTAAGGCCATGATACAAAGGTTGGCTAGAATCATGCCTGTGGTTCCTAGGGTTTGGAGTAGGGGAATGTTGGGAAATGCTGTTCCTCCCCAGTAAATTAGCATTGTTACTAATAATATTAAAAAGGATGTGTTATCTAATAGGTTTTGTAAGGTGATTAAATCCATAGGTTTAGTTTCTGCTGATTTTTTTTTAATTTAATAGTGTAGTTTCTGCTTGTTCTATTTTAGAGCAAATTATATTATAGGCTATTATGTTGGGGTTTATTGGGGAACTGTGAATCCTTTGGAAGTTAACCATTGACTATTGAAGAGTCGAGATTGATATCTTGCGCCTCCATCACATAAGACGGTAACGATGGTGTGTCCTGGTCCCATTTCTTTGGCTAAGGCTACTGCTGCGCCGACGTTGATTCCTACTGAACCTCCCATAAATAATCCGTCTTTTCTTAATAATTGATATATTATTCGCAGTACTTCTTGATCGTCTATTTGGATGGCATCGTCTATTGGTACATCTTTCATGTTACCTGTTATTCTACTATTGCCTATTCCTTCTGTGAATGAATTACCTTCGGATTTTAGTTCTCCGGTTTTTACATAGCTATATAGTGCACTTCCCATGGGATCTGCTAGTACACATTTAATTTGGGGATTTTTTTCTTTGAGGTATAAGGATACTCCGGCATATGTTCCACCTGTACCGGTTGCTGCTACCCAACCATCTACTTTGCCGTCAGTTTGTGCCCAAATCTCGGCTCCTGTGGTTTCGTAGTGTGCTTGGCGATTGGCTAGGTTTTCAAATTGATTAGCCCAAATGGCATTTTCCATTTCTTCGGCTATTCGCCCTGATACTTTAACGTAGTTGTTGGGATCTTTGTAGGGAACTGCTTTGACGGTCATTACGTCGGCTCCTAATGTCCTTAGGGCATCGATTTTTTCTTGGGATTGGGTTTCGGGTATTACGATTTTACATTTGTATCCTTTGGCGTTACAAATATGGGTTAAGCCTATTCCTGTATTGCCGGCTGTGCCTTCTACTACTGTGCCCCCTGGTTTGAGTATTCCTTTTTCTTCGGCATCTTTGATGATGTAAAGGGCTGCTCGATCTTTTACTGAGCCTCCGGGGTTGAGAAATTCTGCTTTTCCTAGTATTTCACAACCTGTTTCTTCGCTGAAGCTTTTTAATCTGATTAAGGGTGTATTTCCTACTGTAGCTACAAAGCCGTCTTTTATATCCATATTTGTCTATGTTTTTTAAAGTTTTTTTTAATGGCTTAATTTTTCTATTTTAACATTTTGGGGAGAAGTTCGATCGAGGCTTCCGTTTTTCAATAACAAATTAATGATCAAGGATTAATTATTTTAATATTGAAGTTAAAAATAATTGTCAAATTTAGAGCCTAATCTTAACAATGGAAGTAAAACAAAAGTAAATTGTTAAAAAACTATGTTAAGAGAAAAAATAATTGAAGAAATTCAAAATATCCCGGAAGATAAATTAGCTGAAATTTATGATTTAATTCACTCTTTTCGTTTGGGATTAACTCTTGAACAAAAACAACCTCGTAGCCCTGGTATTCTTAAGGGAAAATTAGGAGACGCTTTTTTTGAAGCATTGCCAGAAGAAGAATTACAACAATGGGAAAGAGATATTTAATTGATACTCGTATTTTGCTTTGGTGGGTGTTTGATGATCCTAAATTAGACAGATTGAGTAGAGAAATTATCAAAAACCCCAATGATCAAATAATAGTTAGTAGTACAACAGCATGGGAAATAGTTACTAAATATCCTATATGTAAACTATCACAAGCGAAAGAATTAGGGGCAAGAAAATGAATTTTACTTTTTCCCCTATGTTTTTGTTAGTTTTATATAATTTATCCCTTATATTTCTCAAGATAAAACCTATTTATTAGGTTGAGGAGTCATACGTAAATAAGGTTTTACTTCTTTTACACCTTTAGGGAATTTCTTTTGAGCTTCTTCAGTGGAAATACTTGGTACAACAACACAATCATCTCCATCTTGCCAATTCACAGGAGTTGCAACTTGATGGTTATCTGTGAGTTGTAAAGAGTCAATTACCCGTAAAATTTCGTTAAAGTTACGACCTGTACTTGGTGGATATGTGATAGTTAATCGTAATTTTTTCTGTGGATCGATAACAAATACTGTACGAACTGTGAGAGAAGCATTAGCTTGAGGGTGAATCATGCCATATAAATTGGATACTTTTTTGTCTTCATCTGCTAATATGGGATAATTCATAGAAGTAGATTGAGTTTCTTCGATATCGCCAATCCAGCCTTTGTGGGATTCTACGCCATCTACACTTAAGGCAATTACTTTAACGTTTCGTTTGTCAAATTCTGATTTTAATTTAGCAACTTCTCCTAATTCTGTGGTGCATACTGGGGTATAATCGGCAGGATGAGAAAATAACACTACCCAACTGTCTCCTGCCCAATCGTAGAAGGAAATTTCTCCTTCATTGGAGGCTTGTTTAAAATCTGGTACCTTATCTCCTAATTGAAGTGACATATGTTTAATTTCCTATATAAGTTTATTGTGGACATTTTTTTATCTTCTCGAATTAAGGGCCTATTTGTTTGATTTTTTAGATTAATTTAAGATTGTCTAAAATTTTGATGGTGTATTAAATTGAGTCGAATTTCTCTGTTGAGATACAAGTTTTAATTAATTCTTCAACTCCATTGACGGGAAATATAGAAGTATTTAATATTTTTGATACTTCTTCTATTGTCATGTCGTCAAGAAATACTGTGTCGTCATGTTTTAACATTAAGGAAGGAATTAAAATTCCATCTCCTAAGTCTTGATTTTTTAAATTTTTTACTAAATCTTGCCCTGTTAATAATCCTGTTACGGTAATATCAACTCCCCAATATTCACTACGCAATGGGGCTAATTTTATGTGCAATTTTTCTACTTGATTTAGTTGTTTTACTAGGGGTTGAAAGGCTTTTTCTACTGCATTTCCTACTACCCAAGTTAAGGTTTTTGGGGTATTTATTTTTTGCGGAAGGAGGTTTTTTCCTATTTGTTGAAATTCTTTAATAAATTGACGAATTGATCCTACTCCATTGCCAATTTGAGGATAATCTTCGTAGTGAAATTCTGATGGTAATTCTTGTTGGGCGATTAAAAACCATTCATCGGCTAACCAAACAAAGTTGCTATTAAATTGTTGATAAAATTTTTTTTGTAGGCTTTCAACTTGGGCAATTACTTCTTTTGCTTTGGCTGGATTTACTGGTATTAATTCGTCTTTTTCTGGGCGAAAACGTGTTAATCCTACTGGCACTACTGCTGCTGAAATTACGGTAGGAAATTCTTTATTATGAAATGATGCTAAGTCTAATAGGGTAGTTTGTAGATGTTTTTGATCGTTAATTCCTGGACAAACTACTACTTGGGCGTGAATTTGTAAGTCTTTTGATTCAAACCATTTGAGTTGGTTTTTGATTTCTCCTGCCTGAGGATTTTTTAGTAATTTTTTCCTTATTTCTGGTTCGGTTGCGTGCACTGAAATATACAATGGTGAGAGTCGCATTTGTTCGATTCTTTGCCATTCTTTTGGTGATAAATTGGTGAGAGTTAAATAGCTTCCATAGAGAAAACTAAGTCTATAATCATCGTCTTTGAGGTAAAGAGTTTTCCTTTTGCCTGGTGGCTGTTGATCTATAAAACAAAAAGGACAATTATTATTACATTGAATTAAGCTATCAAATAGGGCGGTTTCAAATTCTAATCCTAATGACATATCAAAGTCTTTTTCTATTTCTAGATTATGGATTTTTCCTTGGGAATCTAGTATTTCTAATTGGAGTATTTCTTCTGCACAAAGAAATTGATAGTCGATCAAGTCTCTTGGTTTAATTCCATTAATAGATAGGATTGCGTCTCCTGCTTCAAATCCTATTTCTTCTCCAATGGAATTGGGTAATACTTTACTAATTTTTGCTGGTTTAATTTTCATTATGTTAGATATTTTGATTTGGTTTTTTTTGATTTCTCTTGATGGCAGATTTGCTAAAGCTATTAATACATTATAACTTTGATTTCTTGAAGCTTATTAAAAAATAAATTGATGGTTTCCTAGGATTGATATAGAAAAATTATAGTGCATTATAATAGTTAATATACAAATATAAGCTAATAGCTAGATATCAAATTAATATAGAGACAAATTTTAAATTAAAATCCTATTTTATTGTCAATTCTTAATTAGCAATTTTGTATTGATAGAAGGGCTTTTTCTTCTAAAGATGTTAAATATCGCCATTCTCCGGGTTTTAATCCTTGTAATAATAATTTTTGTTGTTGGTTGATAGCAATTGATATTCTTACTAGCCTTAAGGTAGGAAATCCTACGGCGGCTGTCATGCGTCTTACTTGACGGTTTCTACCTTCTGTGAGAGTGATTTCTAACCAACAAGTGGGTACATTTTTTCGATAACGAATTGGTGGATTTCTAGGTGGTAATTTTGGCTCTTCTAATAGTTTTTTTACTTTAGCTTTGCGAGTAAAATAGTCTTTTATTTTAATACCTTTTTGCAATTTATTGATAGCTTCATCGTCGGGAATTCGCTCTACTTGTACTAAATATGTTCTTTCATGGGCAAATTTTCTATGGGAAATAAGATGTTGGATTTTTCCATTATTTGTTAATAGTAATAATCCTTCACTATCTAAATCTAAACGCCCTACAGGATATATTGATGGTATTTTAATATATTCTTTAAGGGTAAAGCGTTTATTTTCACTTTCATCTGTAAACTGACACAATACACCATAAGGTTTATAAAATAGGATATACTTTTGCATTTTTCTATGATTTTTTAATCTTACGATATTTTTTGAAACAAAATATTTTGGCTAGATAAAAAATATATTTCTAATTATAGGCTAAATAATTTTTAAAACGAGTTGAATTTTAATTTTTAATCAACAAGAAATTATAGGAGTTTGTTTTTTGAAGTATAATATCTATATTAAAGATTTTTCTGTTTTTAATCTATCAAATTTTATCTATCAATCATATTACCTAATTTTACATCAATCAAGATTATGGAAGATTTTAATAACTCAAACGAAGAATTTAAGCATCGAGAAGACCAACTAAAAAAACGTGAGCAAGATCTTAGATTAAGAGAATTAGAAATAGAATTATATGAAAAGGATAAAAAAAAGCAAGAAGCTCCTCTTTATCCAACTTTTAAGCATAATAAGATATCTACTAAAAATAATTCTGGAATTTTTATACCTCACAAATTAACGAAATTAGTTAAAGTTTTCGGTTTTGTAATAGTTGGTTTAACCATTGTACAACTAAGTATTCTTATAAGTTATGTACTTTCTCGTTTGTTGATGGCTGGAATTATTGGATTAGTTATATATTTCATATTTGGAGATGAGACATAACGGTTAAAGCTTATATTTAAAGATGAAAAATTCATCAGTTTTGATAAAATAGGAGTAGGTTAAAAGAATTTTATCAAAGCTAATACATGGGAAAATTGAAGAAAAAAAAATTAAGATAACTATTAAAGAATAGAAAATTTCTCAAAAAGAATTTAAAGCATAAATCAAGTAATATATTCGATAGATATTTTGCCAGTATTGGTTATATCATTTACTATAAACATAAAAAATAAGGCATAATTTTAAAAATTGAGGTTTTAAATGACTTACTCAGAAGAAAATTTAGGAAGAGTAGCACAAATAAAGTTTGAAATAGCCAATCACCTAACTAATATTGCTGAAAATTTACAAAAAGGTGAATTGGAAGGAGAAAAACTATCGGGAAAATTAGGATTAGAAAGAGAGATTCAAGATATTAATTTAGTTAGTCAAAATTTAAGAAAAGGGGTATTTAGAATAGTTGTTTTAGGAGAATTAAAACGAGGAAAAAGCACTTTAATTAATGCTTTATTAGGAGAAAAACTTTTACCTAGTGATGTCAATCCTTCTACAGCTTTATTAACAGTTTTACGCTATGGAATTGAAAAAAAAGTTACTGTTTATTTTAAAGATAATACCTCTCCAGAAAAATTAGATTTTGATAGTTTTAAGGATAAATATACTATTAATCCAGATGAGGGTAAACAATTAGAAGAAAGCAATCAATTGGCTTTTCCTAATGTAGATTATGCTGTGGTAGAATGCCCTTTAAAATTATTAAATAAAGGCATCGAAATTGTGGATACTCCTGGCTTAAATGATACGGAAGCTAGGGATCAATTATCTCTTAATTATCTGAATAATTGTCATGCTATTTTGTTTGTTTTGCGGGCATCTCAACCTATTACTTTAAAAGAGCGTCGCTATTTAGATAACTACATTAAAGGAAGAGGTTTTGATGTTTTCTTTATTATAAATGCTTGGGATGAAATCAAAAAACAAGTATTTGATCCTGAAGATTCTGAGGAAATTGAAGCAGCAGAGAATAAATTACGTCAGGTTTTTAAAGCTAATCTTTCTCCATATTTTCTGCAAGATAGTAATGATATTTATTCTGAAAGAGTATTTGAGATTTCTTCTTTAATAGCTTTACGTCAACGTCTGAAAAATCCTGATTCTTTGGATGATAATAGGGAGTTTCAAAAGTTAATCAAAGCTATTTATAAATTATCTATTCAAGAAAGAGTAATTACAGAATTTCGTCAAGCTAAAATTGTAGCAAAGCAAGGTTTAAATCGCTTATCAGAAACCATTAATATTCGCTTACCATTACTAGAAAAAGATCTCAATGAGTTAAAAGAAAAGATTCGATTAGTAACTCCAGAATTTGAAAAATTAATGGAAATTAGAGATAATTTTCAAGCAGAAATCCAAAGAATTGGTGATCGACAAGCAAAAGCAACTGCTGATTATTGGAAGTCTTATATTTTAAATTTAGATAATAGTTTTGAGACAGATTTCTTGCGCTATCAACCAGATTTAGCCTTCTTAGAATTTCTCCGTCAAGATAAGAGAGAAGAATTTCTAGTAGCATTTAAAAAAGCTTTTGAAGATTATCTCAAAGATAAAATTGCTAATTGGGAATTGACAGCAGAAAGAGAAATTAGTCAAACATTTGAGCAACTAGTAAGAAGTGCCGAAAATTACGCTACAAGTTATAGTAATGTATTAGTTTCTATGTCAGATAAATTGTTAGGGCAAGAAGTTAATCCTAATATTAATAGGGAAAAAGATACATCTCCCAGTTGGGCAAGTTGGGCCATGGGATTTTTATCTTTAGCTACTGCTAATGTGGCTGGAATAGTGTTAGCAGGGGCGGGTTTTGATTGGAAAAATATCTTGGTTAATTGGTTAGGAGTAATTGGAATTTCTGCTTTTTTAGGAATCTTTACAGGGATGTTTTTTGGCCCTATTGGTTTAGCTATAATTGGGTTTGGAGTGGGGGCTTTTCAAGCAGAAGAAGGGCGTAAAGAGTTTATTAAAGCTGTTAGAAAAGAGTTTGTTAAATATCTCCCTGAGTTGGCTAATAAATATTGGGATTCTATCTATATTACTGTTAAAGATTGTTTTGAAAATTATGAATTAGAGGTTATAAAAAGGATTAATGATGATATTAAATCTCGTAAAGGTGAGTTGGAAAATTTAGTCGCTAGTCAAGAATCTTTTCAAATAGATAAAGATAAAGAATCGAAGCGTTTGCAAGATTTAAAAGACAATATTTTATCAGAATACCGACAAATTGAATCGGCCTATGAAGGGATTTTATTAACTATGAATTAGAATCATAAATTAAGAGGGAAAGGGTATCAAGTAATAGGATGAAATCTTTTCAATTAATAAAAAGAAAACTCATTAAACTTTAAACTTGATCCTCTTATATAAGATTTACTTCTAGGAAATACTTTATTTGCTTTTTTTCTTCTTGATAAGAAGGATTAAACCAATGATTTAATTCTGAATCATCTAATAAGCTTAGAATATACTCACGATTTTGTATTGTTATATTGTTAGTAATTGTTCTTCCAAACTGAAAATTATCTATTCCAGTCGTGAAACCACTAGGAGGATCATATTGAATTCGAGTTATAGTACCTTCGGTCACAACTATACCAAAATAGCTTGGAAATGCAGTTTCTGGGTTCACATTAAAAACAGAAACCTGACCTTCTTCATCTACAACAGTGATAACAATAGTTGATGCGGAATAGAATGAGAAAACATCAGAACCAATAGCCGTAACTCCCGGTGAAAACTTCACAATTAGTGGTTGACTACTAAAAGCAGTGAAAAGAGAAGAAGTGAGAATAGATTTATTTCCAGCAAAGTTAGGTGGAACCAAAAATAAGTCATTAGAATTTCCTCCTGTTGAACTAAAAACAACTCCTGGGGGAATATCTCCTGGTTTCACTGTGCCAGATTTTGTATTGGTATCTAGTTTCTCTAATGGTAAAGGCTCACTATTTAACTCAAAATCAACCATAGTAAGCTCAATTCCTCCTGCTGCTTCAAGGAAGGATTCTTTATTAAAAAATGTTTGTAATGTAGTTGCTTTTACATTTTCTCCATTAGTTAGGGCAGTGAAGCTTAATATCCCGCAAACGAAGGATTGAATTAGTTTTTTGTGTCCCATTATACGATTAACCATAGTAATAAATTATTTACATCTAGGATTTCTTTTCTTTATAATAACATAAAGATGAGAATAAAATTCCTAAATAAAAGCTAAAATTTTACTTGGAAATAAACAAAAATTATTATATAAAGGTATTATTACTTAACAATCAAATTAAATAAAACTAAAGATTACCAAAAGTGAAGCCAAAAATACAGCAAAGGTAGAGACAAAAAAACGTAATAGAGAAAAGATTTATAGATACCCTTTTGCTATAAAATAAAAAAGACAATATTAAGAAAAGTAAAGTAAAAAATGGGAGAAAAATTAAAGGAATTTCTTGAACCAATTGCTGCTTGGTTTGCCACTTTCAATTTTCCAGAACCTATTATACACTGGGGGCATCCTGCTATGATGGCTACTGTTGTATTTGTATTGGGGAGTTTTGTTGGTTTTGTGGGATGGCGCGGGAGAGTGGCAGTAGATGAAGGTGTGGCAATGGAAAGTCGTGCCAGTCATCGGAAGCTTGCACCTTGGATGTTTTTATTTATTACTCTGGGTTATACTGGAGGAGTTTTATCTTTAGTTATGCAAGAGAAGGCAATTTTTAATAGCCCTCATTTTTGGACTGGTTCTATTGTTATTATTTTACTAGGTTTTAATGGGTTAATTTCTTTTACTGGTTTCGGTGGCAATCAAAGTTCTTTACGTAATCTTCATGCTTATCTAGGCAGTATTGCCCTTGGGATTCTCATAATTCATGCTATTTTAGGTTTAAAATTAGGATTTTCCATTTAAAATTTGTTATTGGATTGTTTCTAGATTAAATTAAAGCTTTTCAAAAAAATATCAATTTATATTATTATTAGGGCAATTTGATCGCTTTGCCCTTTTTTAAATTATAATTATATCTAGTTTTATTCATTATAAATTATTAAGTGGAATATGTCTCGTTACAATCCTATAATTTTTTGTTTAGCCTATCTAGTGGGATTATTAATTACCAATTTATTAGAATTCCCTCTACATCATTGGCAACATTGGCTAGGAATATTTTTAATTTTTTCCCTAATAACTATCATTATCTCTAAAATTATACCACGATTTTGGAGGAGAAGTCCAAGAATAAAAACCTGGTTAATTGCAGGATTAATTGCCTTTTTAGCAATGGTTTATTTTCAATTGAGATTGCCTCAACCAAATAATAATGATATCAGCAATCAATTAACAATTAATTCCCCTGTAGTAGTGGAAGGAAAAATCCTAACTCAACCCCAACTTAATCGCAGTAATAATTTGAGATTCTTGTTGGAAACCTACAAAATTGAAGGGAAAAAAATCAAAGATATAAAAGTCACTGGTAAAGCTTATGTAACTATTCCTCAAAACGAAAATATTGATTTATATCCTGGTCAAAAAATCTCTATATTTGGCATATTATATCAACCGAAAACCTCTACTAATCCAGGTGGTTTTAATTTCCAAAAATATCTAACTCGTCAAGGAGTTTTTGTTGGATTAAAAGGATTTAAAGTTAACTTACAAAATCAAAATATAAAGCCAAAATTTGCACTTTGGAAACTCAGAAAAAGGATTATTAATTCCCATTCAAGATGGTTAAATAGCCCTAATGGAGAGTTATTAAGTTCCATAGTTTTAGGGCGGCGAGCGGTTAATTTACCCTATGATATTTACGATTTATTTATTAAAGCAGGATTGGCTCATGTCTTAGCTGCTTCAGGTTTTCATGTTTCTTTGTTGTTAGGAATTATTTTAGTAATAACTAGAAATTTAGAAAGTAGATGGCAATTTATTATTGGGTTAATAACTTTAACTATTTATGTTGGTTTAACTGGTATTTATCCCTCAGTAATGCGAGCAGCAATTATGGGAGTTGCAGCATTAACTGGAATAGTTTTAGATCGAAAAGTAAAACCTTTAGGTGCATTATTATTAGCTGCTAATATTCTTTTATTAATTAACCCTTTATGGATTGGAGATTTAGGATTTCAGCTGAGTTTTTTAGCAACATTAGGATTAATTATTAGCGTCAAACCTATGCAGGAAAAAATCGAGTGGTTGCCACCTACAATTGTCTCAATTTTAGTGATTCCTTTTGCCGCTTTTATCTGGACTTTTCCTCTGATTAGTTATGTTTTTAATACCATTACTTCTTATAGTATTATTGCCAATATTGTGACTATTCCTTTGGTTATTATTATTAGTTTAGGAGGTATGATTAGTGGTTTGATTGCTTTAGTTTATCCCCCAATAGGAAGCGCAATTGCTTGGTTATTATCTTTTCCTATTAATTGGTTAATTAATATTGTTAAATTCTTTGTTACTTTACCAGGAAGTTATTTAGCAGTGGGCAAAATTTCTCTATGGGGTTTGATTTTTATCTATGGATTAATTGGTTTAGTTTGGTTAAATAAATGGTGGCAACGTCGCTGGTTTGTAGCTGGAATTTTAGTAATTTCTTTGGTAGTAATTCCTATTTTTTATGCTCGGATAAATTTAGTACAAGTTACAGTTTTTGCCCAAAGACAAGAGCAAGTAATTGTAATTCAAGACAAAGGGAAAGTTATTTTAATTAATAGTGGACAATATCCTAATACTTTTAGATATGCTGTCCAACCTTTTTTGGCACAACAAGGTATTAATGAGATCGATTATGGCATTGCTTTTGATCCTAAATCTAATAAAGTTAATAATTGGGAGACAATTTTTGATACAATTCCTGTTAAAAATTTCTTCAGTAGTTTAGAGTTAGAAACCCAAAATAAATATCTACCTTTTAATCTCAATCAATCTTTATCTTTAGAGAATATAGAGATAAAATTAATTAGTGATCGTCCACCTTTATTAGAATTAAAAACAAAAGAACTTAATTGGTTACTCTTACCTCGCGATGATAAAAAAATCAAAATACCTCAATTTTTACTAGAAAATTCTTCTTATACTCCTAATGTATTGTTATGGACTACAAGAAGTTTAGATCCTCAATGGTTAGAAATACTTAAACCTCAAGTAGCGATCGCCGCTACTAACGGAATCAAAGATATTACAAAAGAACAATTGGAACGACAAGGAATACAATTGTACTGGACAAAACGAGACGGAGGAATCCAATGGAGTCCAAAAAATTCATTTCAAACCACATTAGCCATAGAAGATGAAGATTTCAGCAGAGAATAAATTAATTCTTGGCCAATTTTGGTCAAAACATACTATAATAGGAGAAATATTAAGATAGGAAAAATCCTGTCTATATAAACCGATACCATTGGAGAGGTGGCAGAGTGGTTGATTGCGGCGGTCTCGAAAACCGCTTCGTGTAACAGCGACGAGGGTTCAAATCCCTCCCTCTCCGTATTTAAGTTAATAAATAAGAAGTAATAAGTAAAAAAACAAGAATTAATAAAACCATAAAGAATAACTAATAAGTTAAGAATTATAGATAATTAATCTAATTAATAAATAATATCTATTTTCATTAACGATAAAAATGTATACATTTTAGTCATTTACGACTAAAGATTACCTTTGTTTTTTATTATTTAAAATATCAATAGTCCATAAAGTATCATAACTACGGAGATAAAACAAGACAAAACAGGCAGACAACATGGGCCAAGCCGCAAAAAATAGTAAATTAGGAGTTTTAAAAGGATTAAAATATCGTTCATAAGAAGATAAAGTGGAAACCCCATGTAAAACTAAAATAGCCCCATAACTCCAAGTTTTAGCAATTCCCAGCAAAAAAGCAACAGTAATCACAAGTTGAAGTATTCCAATAACATACACAGAGATCGTCCCCAATCCAGGGATTTTATAAAAAATTTCAAATACTCTAGCGGCATGATCTGGTTTAATAAACTTATCTAAAGTCCACATAGCAAAAACCAAAAACACCCCCAAACGCAAAATCAATAAAGATAATTCCAATTTTTTTAAAAGTCTCCCTTCCATGATTCACCCCATATCTAAATTCAATCAAATTTCACCATCCTATGGTAACTTAACAAATAATCTGACGACAGATTGTCATCCTTCTGCCATGAATTCATCTATCCTTTTGCTATAATCCTTGGAAAAAACAGTTGAAAACAATGAGTCAATTATCAAACCTCTGCCTAACAGCTTCCATTAATACATCCATCCCCGATTTATCCATCGTCGTGCCCATTTACAACGAAGCCGAAAGCCTTCCCAAATTAATCGAAGCAATCTCACAAACTTTGCAAGAAAATTGCCTCAACTATGAAATAATATGTGTAGATGACGGCTCCAAAGACAGCTCAACAGAGATACTTCGCCAAATGGCATCCAAGCGTCATGATCTCAAAGCCATAATCTTCCGTAAAAATTACGGGCAAACACCAGCCATGGCAGCAGGTTTTAAATACGCCAGAGGAAAAGCCATCGTGACTCTCGATGGGGATTTACAAAACGATCCCGCTGATATACCCATGTTATTAGCCAAATTAGAAGAAGGTTACGATCTTGTGAGCGGTTGGCGCAAAAAACGACAAGATCATGCTGTTACCAGATTATTACCTTCAAAAATTGCCAATTGGATTATTGGAAGAGTTACTGGAGTAAAATTACATGATTATGGATGCTCTCTAAAAGCTTATCGGAATGAATTAGTAGAAGATATGAATTTATATGGAGAGTTGCATAGATTTTTACCAGCCTTAGCTTATATTGAAGGAGCAAGAATTACAGAATTACCAGTGCGTCATCATCCCCGTCGTTATGGTTCAAGTAAATATGGTATATGGCGAACTTTTAGAGTAGTAATGGATTTATTAACTGTATTTTTTATGAAGAAATTCCTAACTCGTCCGATGCACGTTTTTGGATTTTTAGGAATGATTTCTTTTGGCTTAGGAACATTATTAGGTATATATTTAACTTTTGTCAAATTTATTTTAGCTCAAAATATTGGAGATCGACCTTTATTAATTTTAGCGGTGGTATTAATTCTGACAGGTGTACAATTATTTAGCTTTGGATTACTAGCAGAATTATTAATGCGAACCTATCATGAATCGCAAAATCGACCAATTTATCGTGTAAGAGAAATAGTTAGTAACAAAAATGAGGATTAAAAATGGCAACAACTTGGGAAATAGATTTTTATTCACGTCCAATTCTAGATGAAAATGGGAAAAAAAAATGGGAATTATTAATTTGTGAAAGCCCTAAAAACATAGAACAAACACCAGATTCTTTGTTTAAATATTCAAAATATTGCTCTAGTACCACAGTTAATTCCCTTTGGTTGCGGGAAAATTTAGAAAAAGCAATGAGTGAAGCTCCTGATCCTCCTAAAAAAATTCGCTTTTTTCGCCGCCAAATGAATAACATGATTACTAAAGCTTGTAACGAATTAGATATAACCCCCGTTCCTAGCAGGCGCACTTATGCCTTGGATGTTTGGTTTGAGGAACGAAACAAAAATGTTTATCCTAATGAAGAAGGTTACGATATGAAAGCAGCTAACTCCGCTTCTGTGCAATATCCAGCTATGAATGCCACTCCTTTGCCTGATGCGGTTAAAGGCGATCGTAAAGATAAATGGACATTTGTCGCTTTAGAAGCCTCAGAATTCCTAGATATGAATGAATGGGATATCGGTTTTAAGGAAGCCTTTCCCCTTTCCATGGTAGGAGTTACCCCAGAAATGAAAATCCCTGGATTAATTATGTTTTCACCGCGCGCCCTTCCTTTGGCTGGTTGGATATCTGGTTTAGATTTAGGTTTTCTTCAATTAGAAATGGGCAATTTTCCTAAAATGCGTTTGGAAACTGGAGTAAGTGATAGTTGGATTTTGGCTAATCTTACTAATTCTAAAACCCTGGCTGAGGCTAAAGAGTTTCAAGAGGCTAAGGAAAATGCTTGTCAAGTTCATTTTTTGGCAATCCAATCTTCCCCTGAATCCCAATCTTTTGCCGGTTTTTGGTTATTAAAAGGGTCTTTATAATTATTAAAATTAGTGATTAATTAAAGTCAATATAATAAATAATCATGGTTTAAGTTAGAGTTTGATTTTTGACGGGAATCAATTTTTGATATAAAACAGGATCACTAGTTTTTAGAGGTTGTGGCATATTTTCAAATGCTTCCTCTTCTTCTGCTAAGTAAATATCGATTTCACTGCGATTAGCTAAATAAAAAGCGATCGCACCATAAACTTATTCTAAAGTTAGTAGTGGGAAAGATTCACGGATACTTTCAGGTGATAAACCTTTAAAAAAGCGATGAATGATAGAATCTAAGGAAATTCTTGTTTCTGCAATCCAATATCCGTTGTTTCTGTATTCTATATAAGTTTTTGATTGAATAGTTGCCATAGATTAATTAATACTAAGTGTAATTTTAGTTAAATTTTATCAAGATAATATCTTTATAAGATAGAATTTATCTTTAATCATAATCAAATTTTTTGGTATCTTGAGTAGATTTAATCTTACTTTAGATTTAAATAATCATCTTTTCCTAATTAATTCATCAACAGAATAGATATTAAAACGATGGCCAGCCAATAAAATAAACAAAACAATACCATGAATAAGCATAGAATTCCCCGGACCCCATTCTTGTATAGAAGTAATCCCCAACATAAGAATAACCAACAACCCCAAAGTAATAATAACAGCACTACGCATAGCCAAACCCAGAATCATTAAAACCCCAACAGCTAACTCAACAGGAGGCACTAAATAGGAATTAATTCGCACCAAAAACTCAGGAAAATAGGAATCTTGAAGCCTTAAAACTGTTTCTTCTACAAAACCCGGCACATCAAAAATGCGAGTGAAACCATGATTAAAGTAATTGGCACCAATAAGAATTCTCAATAATGTATAAGCGATGGCAATATCACCATATTTCAAACTAATATTAGATTTAGATTCATTCATTTTTTAGATACCCATTTAAACTTAAAAACAACTTTTCTTAGGATAGAATCTTCAAATTTCATTCCCTTCAATTATAATAATTTCTAACACAAAATAACCCATTTATAGCCAACAAAAATAAACTAGCAAATCCCACCAAAACACCATAAAAAAAGCTAAAATCGTAACTTACAACCAAGATAAACTACTTATGACAGCAGAAAAACTATTAGAAAAAGCCTTAGCCAGCGGCGCAACCGACGCAGAAGTATATCACGTCAAATCCTTCTCTCGCCCAATAATTTTTGAAGCCAATCGACTCAAACAACTAGAGACAAACCAATCAGAAGGATACGCCTTGAGATTGTGGCGGGAAGGATGCCCAGGTTTAGCAGTAGCATTTGGAGAGGTGGAAACAGAGATATTAGTAGAAAAAGCCATGGCCTTATCTCACCTAAATCCCCCCGAAATCATCGAAATTAACTCTAATAATACCTTAATTCACCCTCCATCAGGAAAAACCCTTCCCATTGAAAACATGATGGAAATAGGAAAAGAAGCCATCGCTCAAATTCGGGATGCTTATCCAGAAACAATTTGTAGTGCCGAATTTGAATGTGAAGAAGAAACCACAACTCTAATCAACTCTAAAGGGTTACATTGCCAATATACAGATATTAGTTTAAGTTATTTTCTAGGAGTAGAACTAATTAGAGGTGAAGATTTTTTAGGAATTTATGACGGCGAATATACTAAAAACCAAATAAATACTAAAAATACAGTTGAATCCATCTTAAAAAGACTTCATTGGGCGGAATCTAATACCAAATCTCCCCAAGGAAAAATACCAATTTTATTTACAGCAAATGCCGCAACTATGCTTTGGAGTACCATTGCCGATGCTTTAAGTGGTAAAAGAGTGTTAGAAAAATCCTCACCTTGGAGTGAAAGTTTAGGAGAATTAGTAATGGATTCTCAACTTAACCTTTCACAAACACCAGATATTGGTCCTTATAGTTGCCCATTCGATGATGAAGGAACCCCAACTCAGATATTGGAACTCATTAGTCAAGGGAAAGTAAACCAATTTTATAGCGATCGAGTCACTGCTAGAGAGTTAGGAAAACAAACCACAGGTAACGGATTCCGACCAGGATTAGGAAGATATCCCACACCAGACCTAGTTAATTTACTAATTGAACCAGGAAAAAGTACCCTAGCAGAATTAATAGAAAGTTTAGATGAAGGATTAATGATCGATCAAATCCTAGGAGGAGGTGCAGATATATCTGGAGATTTCTCAGTGAATGTAGAATTAGGTTATGGAGTAAAAGAGGGAAAAATAGTAGGCAGAGTGAAAGATACTATGATTGCCGGTAATGTATATACCGCCCTTAAAGAATTAATTGCCTTAGGAAAAGATATTCAGTGGAGCGGATCCTGCCATACACCATCACTCATTGTCGGAGGATTATCAGTTGTTGCTTAATTAGAGAGATTTACTGGTGAATGATCCATTATTCATTGCCAGAAATATTCTTTAATTGTGCTTCCAACTCCTTAATTCGAGCTTCCAAAGGAGCCATCATTTGAGCAACATCAGCCTCTGAATACTTAATAGGGATATGTTGAGGGCAATTCCAATCCCATGCTTTAACCTTAATCAAAATTGCCCTTCCAACTTCTGCGGAATAATCAGAATCCACAACTTGTTGCAAAATTTCTTGGTTATTGTGAAAAACTTGAGCATTTCCCCAAATTTTCAAACGCCGACGATTACTATAATCCATCAAAAATAGAAACACTCGATTGTCAGAGGAAAAATTACCAACACTAATATACTGTAAATTCCCTTGAAAATCAGCAAAACCCAAAGTTTCCTCATCCAAAACTTTTAAAAAACCCTTTTTACCTCCGCGAAATTGGATATAAGGCCAACCATTGCTACCAACTGAACCCATATAAAAACTATCTTGATTAGTAATTAAAGTAATTTCTTTAGCACCAAGTTTATTATTAGCAGGTCCTTTTTCCACAAACTTTTCGTACATTTGACGAGAATCATAACGCTCCTGCATAGTTTTAACCTCAGGAGTAAAAGCAAACTTAGCAAATTCCCTAGACATAATTATTTACCTCCAGAAACTAGATATTTTGAATACAGATTTATTCCCATTTTAATTAATTTAAATTCCAGTCATAGCAATAAAACCGGGTAACTCTTTAAGGCGATGGATCCACTTTAAAATATTAGAATACTGATCCAAATTAATATTACCATCACGAGCCAAAGCAATATAAGGAAAAGCAGCAACATCAGCAATAGTAGGATGTCCCAACTCCAACCAATTTTTATTTTTTAAATGAGTATCAATTTGACTCAAAATAAATTCAGACTTAGCCTTAGCAATATTAATATTAACACTTTGCGCATTAAATAAATAATATAAACGAGCAAATTCAGGCCCTTGTCTAATTTCCCCTGTAGTCGTAGATAACCAACGAATGATACGACTAAAAGGTTCAGCATCAAGAGGTAACCATTCCTCATTCCCATAACGACGAGCCAAATATACTAAAATAGCTTGAGCATCACAAATAATGGTTTCTCCATCAGATAAAACCGGCACTTGGCCAAAAGGATTAAGTTTTAGAAAAGCAGGATTCTTGTGCTCCCCTTTCATCAAATCAACTGGTACAAATTCATATTCTAGCCCTAATAAATTCAGAAAAAGTTCTGCCTTGTAACTGTTTCCAGACAATTCGTGTCCATATAATTTCATTATTTTAGATTTCTCCCTTTATTAATTGATTGTTCTAATAAATCTATTATCCTGAAAGTTCTATAAAATGAAAATTCTTGACAAGAGATTTTGAGGGTGCTTATTCTCAAAAAGAAAAATTATTATGCAATAAAAAAATTGAAAAAATTTAAGAAAAGGGATTAAAATTATCTAAAAAAGTTCTCTTATTCTTTAATCTAGTTTCTAATTACATCAATTTGTCTATTGTCATGGTAGAATTAAAGTTATACTTAATGCAATCATAGCAACTAAATTCAACCGGGCAACTAATCCAATCAAGATAAGCACATCCAATAGAATTTAAAAATAATTGAACACTTAAAAAAAATTAATATATTTGTGCTATTTACTATATATAGTAGTTATTTCAGGAAGAAGCAGCTCGAAAAAAAGTAATTATCAATTCTTAAGCTTTCTTGCCAATAAATTATAATTAGGATTATCATTGTCAATAAATAGAGTCAATTGAGAGTATAATATGCCTTCTTATACAGCCGCATCACTAAAAGCAGAATTAAACGCTAGAGGATGGAGGATGACTCCCCAAAGAGAAACCATCTTACACGTCTTTCAAAACTTACCAAAAGGAGAACATCTTAGCGCAGAAGAATTGTACAATCTTTTGGAAGAAAGAGGGGAATCAATTAGCTTATCCACAATTTATCGAAGCGTAAAATTAATGGCAAGAATGGGGATTTTAAGAGAATTAGAATTAGCAGAAGGCCATAAACATTATGAAATAAACCACCCTTATCCCAACCATCATCATCATGTAGTATGTATTCAGTGCAACAAAACTATTGAATTTAAAGATGATTCAATTTTAAAACATAGCCTTAAACAGTGTCAAAAAGAAGGATTTCAACTAATTGATTGTCAACTTACAGTGATGACAATTTGTCCAGAAGCATTAAGAATGGGATGGCCTAGTGGATTACCGAGTAATTGGTCTTGCTCTCGAGCGATTTCCGAGAATTTGTCATAAAATATTAGCCATTAGTCATTAAAATTAAATCTATATTTTCTCGACTAATGACTAAAATAATCATGAATTAAGTTTCACTAACTGTTGTACCGATTTGAAATCCCAGTGCTTTTTTCTTCATAGTTTGAAAAATATTATAAAAACCATTAGCACGAGAAGGAGTTAAACTAACTTGTAATCCAGTTTCTTCAATAAAATCTGGAGTCACCGTTAAGATTTCCTCAGCAGTCAAACCATTTAATCCTTCAATCAAAAGAGCAACTAATCCCTTAACAAGCTGAGCGTCAGAATCCCCTTGATACCAAATTTTACCATCTACCAAATTAGCCGTGATATACACTGTAGAAGTACAACCAGAAACTTTATTCTCTGGTATTTTGTTTTCTTCTGGCATTGGTTGAAGTTTTTTAGCAAACCAAAGGAGTTGTTCATAACGTTGCTTAGGATTAGTACGACGTTTAAACTTTTCGACAATACGATCGAGTGTTGGAGGTAAATTTGTTATCATTTATGACATCAATTGTAGGTTTTGAGTCATTCCAAGTATAGATGCTTTATTTTGAGATTATAGCATTTATTTGGGCAAATTTTAGAATTGGTTTTTTCAGACATAGAGATTGAATGTCACTACATGTCTATTATATAGAGAAAAAATCAAACCAATATCTTTGCTTCTTAAAAAATAACTCAGGATTAATCATTAAACATCAATCCTTGAGTGTTTAGAAAAGAAAAAACTTCCTCTTAAAAAGAAAATAGATTTTTATAATTTTCTAAAAAGTAGTATTTGGAATAATATTATCTAATCCAGTTAGATTTGAACTAGCTATGATATTGGAAGAAATAGTATCATCTTCCAGAACATTATTATTGCTTGTATAACCAAGACGATTAATAACAGCAATAGCATCAGTTGGTGTAATCAATCCATTATTATCAAAATCTGCCCTGATATTTTCTTCTGTAGTGTTTTCCCCTAAATTGTTAATTACGAAAATAGCATCAGTTGGTGTAACGAAGCCATCACCATTGATATCCCAGGGGAAGTAACTAATATCATCAACATCCAATCCTAAACCTTGATTGCCATTATTACTTGTATTTAATTCATTAGTTATTTCTCCATTTCTATCAATAATTATTCCAAGATAATCAACATGATTTGTTTCATTTTCTGCACTTAATCCTGATAAAACCTCATTTTGAGTAGTAGTATTTAACAAATTTCTTGGAATTTGAACATCTATAGATCTTATTATACTTTCACCAAATTCAATATCTTCAGTAATTTGGATTGTATCAATCAGAATGTCATCCTCGTTTCCGATAATGTCATCATCTGGAGAATAGAAAATTTCAACTTCAAAATCATCAGTTACTCCTAAATCACCTTGATTTGTAAGAGAAAAAGTAACATTTGTTTCTCCTAGAGTAACATAATCATCATTAGCATCAAAAAAAGTACTTACTAAATCAGGATTTCCACTAGGGGGAATAACATCCACAGTTACCGTTGCAGTATCTACCCCACCATTACCATCACTTACCGTGTATTCAAAACTAGCAACACCATTAAAATCTTCATTTGGAGTAAAGAAGATATTACCATCACTATCTAATGTCACCTCAGCATTAAGAGAATTTCCCACTGAAGCAACACTTAAAATATCCCCATCGATGTCAGTATCATTTGCCAGCAAATCTTCTGCTGAGATTATCAAAACACTATCTTCTTCAGTAGAAAAACTATCCCCTACCGCCACTGGTAAATCATTGACTGGAGTTACATCTACCGTTACCGTTGCAGTATTTACCCCACCATTGCCATCACTTAGGGTGTAATCAAAACTAGCAACACCATTAAAATCTCTATTAGGAGTAAAAATTACCTCATTGTTTTCCAAAGAAACACTACCATTACTAGGATTCTCTACTGAAGCAACAGTTAAACTATCCCCATCGATGTCAGTATCATTTGCCAGCAAATCTTCTGTTGAGATTATCAAAACAGTATCTTCTTCAGTAGAAAAATCATCCTCTACTGCCACTGGTAAATCATTTACCGGAGTTACATCCACAATTACCGTTGCAGTATTTACCCCACCATTACCATCACTTAGGGTGTAATCAAAACTAGCAACACCATTAAAATCTTCATTTGGAGTAAAGATAATCTCTCCATCACTATTTAATAT
>JANQIW010000099.1 GCA_028281945.1 Prochloraceae cyanobacterium PL24a_bin.78 | reverse complement strand
TTTCAGTGGAATTTGGTCTATTGTCTATTTCTGTCCTTTTCACATCCCTCATATCCATCAGTAGCTTACCCATCCAATTTTCCCCACCCTCATTCTCCTCTCAATATCTATCACTATTAAAGAAAAGTGATATTACTTCTTACTTAAAACAGATCGTGCCTAAATGCTAATTGCACTCAAGACACGATAGAGAAACTACCTATTTATTTCTAGTTTTTTGAGACCAAACCTTAGTAGGTAAACCCCAGATATAAATAAATCCTTCAGCAGCCTTATGATCAAATTTATCATCAGCACCATAAGTAGCAAGGTCAGGAGCATAAATAGAATTATCAGAACGTCTTCCCACAATGGTAGAATTACCTTTAAAGAACTTTATTCTTACCGTACCAGATACATTTTCTTGAGTCTTATCAATAAAACCATCAAGAGCTTCTTTCAAAGGACTATACCATAAACCCTGATAAATCATGCGAGTATAAGTCTCCTCAATGCCTCGCTTATACTGAGTAACATCACCAGTTAAAGTTAGACTTTCCAAATCCCTATGAGCATGAATCAAAACCAAAAGAGCAGGAGCCTCATAAATTTCCCGTGACTTAATACCAACAACACGGTTTTCGATCATATCAATGCGGCCATAACCATGTTTCCCAGCCAAAGTATTAAGCTCAGTAATTAATTCAATAGGCCCAAGAATTTTACCATTCAACCCTACAGGAGTACCTTTCTCAAAATCGATCTCCACATATTCCGGTTCATCAGGGGTATCAGCAATAGACTTAGTAAAATCAAAAATCTCCTCCGGCGGCTCAGTCATTGGATCCTCAAGAATTCCAGCCTCAATACTCCGACCAAGTAAATTACGATCGATACTATAAGGAGAAGACTTTTTCACAGGAGATTCAATCCCAAAACGCTCACCGTAAGCAATAGTTTCCTCACGAGTCATACCCCATTCACGAGCAGGAGCCAAAACTTTTATATTAGGATTAAGAGCAGCAATACCCAAATCAAAACGCACCTGATCATTGCCCTTAGCCGTACAACCGTGAGCAACCGCATCCGCACCGTATTTTTCCGCCGCATCCACTAACAACTTAGCAATCAAAGGGCGAGCTAAGGCTGTGGAAAGAGGATAACGATTCTCGTAAAGAGCATTAGCGCGAATGGAAGGAAAAGCAAAATCCTTGATAAATTCCTCTTGAGCATCTTCCACCAAAGACTCAACCGCACCACATCTGAGGGCTTTTTCCTGAATTGGTCCCAACTCATCCCCTTGCCCTAAATCCGCCGCTAGGGTAATAATTTCTTTAACTCCCCATTCATTTTGAAGATAGGGAATACATACAGAGGTGTCAACGCCTCCTGAATAAGCAAGTACTACTTTATTAGCACGACCCATAATTTTTTTCTCGATATTTTAATGACTAATGGGGTATTTTAACAAGATTAATTTGATGTTGTTGTTCAATTTGAAAGTAATTACTTCAGAAATTTTTCTATAATTAAATTATGCTAAAGATTTTTACCCTATCTATTATCTAATTCTTTTACTTTTTTCTATTTTTAAATAAATATTATCCAGAAAAAACCCCTCAAAAAGACAAAAATACCTATCTATGGCAAGGGCAATTTTTCTTAAATTTTAAGATTTTTATCTAATATTAAAAAGCTGATCCATAGAGTCAGAAAATAGTATCAATCTTGACAATAATAATAATAATAATATGCTTTCTTTTACCAATGTTTTTTACGAAATCGCAACCCTCTTAGGAATTGCAACCATATTAGGCGGATTAGCATTATGGCTGAGACAACCCCTTATTATGGCTTTTATCGCCGTGGGTGCCTTGGTTGGGCCTGCGGGATTTAGTATGATAAGTGCTAATGAAGAGGTGGAATTATTAGCTGAATTGGGTATTGCTTTACTATTATTTGTAGTAGGTTTGAAACTCGATCTCCATGAAATTCGATCGGTTGGTAAAGTGGCAATTCTTACTGGTTTAGGTCAAATTTTAATTACATTTGCTTTGGGTGATGGGATTGCTTTTTTATTAGGATTTAATTTGGTATCGGCTTTTTATATTGCCATTGGGCTAACTTTTTCTAGCACTATTATTATAGTTAAATTGCTTTCGGATAAAAAGGAAATAGATGCTTTACACAGTCGTATTGCAGTGGGTGTATTAATTGTTCAAGATATTGTGGTTGTCTTAGTAACTATTGCTTTAACTGCTTTTACTGGGGAAAATGGCCAAGGTAGTTTAGGGCCAGCTTTATTAATGGTATTAGTTAAAGGACTTGGTTTTTTAGCTGTTCTGACTTTGATTACTCGTTATGTTTTACCTAAAATCCTCCATCCATTAGCTCAATCCATCGAGTTGTTAGTCTTGTTTGCCATAACTTGGGCGATCGTTCTCGCTTCAGTAGGAGATGGTTTAGGATTTAGTAAAGAAGTCGGGGCATTTTTAGCGGGAGTTTCCCTTGCCTCTACAGAATATCGGAGTATTTTAGGGGCAAGGTTAGTAACTTTGAGGGATTTTTTACTACTATTTTTCTTTATCGATTTAGGAATACATATAGATATAACGCATTTAGGAGCACAGTTAATTCCAGGAATTATTTTTTCTGCATTTGTTTTAATTGGAAAACCTCTTTTAGTAATGACTTTATTAGGGTATTTAGGTTATCGAAAGTATACCAGTGCCATTGCTAGTTTATCTTTAGGTCAAATAAGCGAATTTTCTTTGATTTTGGGCACACTTGGAGTTACTTTAGAGCATATTTCAGAAGAAATTTTAGGATTAATTACTTTAGTAGGATTGATTACTATGGGATTATCAACCTATGGAATCTTATATTCCCATCAAATTTACGAGCAAATTGGTAGCTATTTAAATATATTTGAAAGAAAAATAAAGCACGTGGAAGAAGAAATCGGTTATATAGATACCCCTAATTCTTCTCAAACCGATATTATTTTATTTGGTTTAGGAAGATATGGCGGAAGCATGATTTGGGATTTACAATCTTCTGGTTTGAATGTGTTGGGAATCGATTTCAATCCAGAAATAGTCAAAGTCTGGCAAAAGAAAGGTGTATCGGCTTTTTATGGGGATGTGGAAGATCCGGAATTTGCCGCAACTCTTCCTTTAAATAAGGCTCGTTGGGTGGTAAGCACTATTCCTGGGCTTCAAGGTGGTTTAACTCTTTTACATTCCCTCAAGCATCATAATTTTAATGGCAAGATTGCTTTAACTAGTCACAATCAGCGTGAAATGGAAATTCTTAAAAATACTGGGGCAGATTTGGTTTTACTTCCTTTCCGTGATGCTGCGGCGGAGGCGGCTAGAACTTTATCTTTGGATTAAATAACAAAATCTGCTTAACTAGCTTTAGTTTCTTATTTCGTCCAACCTTCAATTGCTCCGACAACAAATGCTCCTATGGGATTGGTTTCTAGTATTTTCAATGTTCCTCCTTTTACTGCATTGATTGCACGCTGTTTCCAAGTAGGATCACTTTCTATTTGCTCAATAGCTAAAGTTGCTACTTTCATCTTTTCTGCTGTAGTATTAGTGGGATTAGATTCTTCTAATTGTTTTAATAGATTCTGAATCTCTTCGGCTGCTTTTGCTAAATCCTGTTGTTCAGCTTCGTTATATATTCCAGCGACTTTTCCACCTTCTGAGATATTGCTATTGTTTATATTAGCAATTCCTTGACTCTTGTTTTGTTCATAGTAGTTTTGTGTATTAATTGTGCGTTCTAAGTTTTTCTCTATTTTTTGTCCTTTTTTATTCATAAGTTCCATAAGATATGATTGTATGTGATCAATAAAATGAGGCTTAATAATATCTTTATTAAATTTATCGATTGTAATTTTTTGATTTCCTGGCGTATAACCTAAACTATTAAAGGCCAATTTAAAATAACGATTAAAATAATTATAACCAGGATTATTATTAAATGACTCATTTATAAATAATATTTCTTTTTTGAATAACTGATATACAAAAGATATTTCTTTTTCCTCATTGGCTTCTCTAAGAATAGAATCTAATAATGATTTTAAGAATTCCTCATTTTTAAGTTTATCTTGATAATTCCAACAATTAACTTTTTCCTGTATAAATTTATGAAGAATGGGAGTTTTGTCTATAAAGTTTATCAAAGCAATTAATTCATTCCCTAGAAAAGGATAACCTAATTGTAAAAAATTATTTGCTTTAGTTCTGAACTGGTATGATATATTTTTTAGTTCTTGAATTGAGGTATTTTTTTCTATTTCCATTCTAGCTAAACCACATAAAGGACAATAAATTCCTATTTCTTTTGCTAAGGCATTGACTTTAACCATAGACTTACAACAGGATAAGTCAACAATCTCTAAATCTTGAGTTTCAAAAAGCACTTTCTCCTCTTCCTTTTTAAAGAGTGTTCCTGACTTTGAAGAAATATACTTATTTTTTTTTAACCAATCATTAAACATCGATTTTGCATAATTAACTCCTACTATGTGAATTTGTTCCCTAACTTCATCCGTCAAAAAACCATTTCTTTCATTTTGAAGTCCACAGTAAGGACAAAAAATATGGGTTAATTCATCCGCTTCAAATTCTTCTGCTGTTAGCTTGAATCTATCACTACAAAAAGAACATTGAAGAGAAATAAATCCATCATCATCACTTGGAATACTTATCTTAAAACTTCCTTCAATCATTTCTATTTTAGATATTTACTTCTAATTATAACACAATCAAAAAAGATAATCAGAAGGTAAATGATGGTCTAAATCCATACTATCATGAAGTACACGACCGATAGTTAAGGCTTTGGTTAATGAGATCCAAAAATCGTGAAATGGCATCATCACCAACTAATTCGATACCTTTACCAGCATCTAGTTCATCAAAACCAAAACATTTGCTGCCTTGCGTAATAGTTGGAGTTTAAGGGTTTCTTCTTCTGTTTGTTTTTCCAAAAGGGATAAAACAGCCAGCATAAATTCATTTACATTTTTATACTTGCCTGAAGCTAACTGAGATTCTATAAATTCATCCTAATGCTCAATCAAGTTTATGCTTTGAGTTGACATTTATCTTTTTACTAAATTGCCATCGTTACAATCTTCTAATACATACTTGATCCTAACAAAATTCTCAAATTTTGACAACTGAAAAAACTTGTAAGTGTTATTATCGAAACATAGCCTAAAAATATTACTAACAAAAATGTCAAAAAAATATACCCTCGATCGTGAAGAAGAATTAAAATGGGATCGCTCCTTCAAGAAAACCCAAAAATCCTTAATAGAAGCAGCCAAACTAGCAAAACAACAAATTGCAAATGGAGAAGCAAAACCAATGGAAGACAATAGTTTATGACAACACTATCAAAATTTTTTTAAGGAAGATAACTTTAACCAATCATAATTAAATTGCCTAATAATAGCAATATTGCTTTTTTTTAATTGGGTAATTATTATGCCAAAAACATTGATATTATTTTATCAGGAGAAAGAAGATGATGCTCCAGTTATTAACTGGCTTAGTGAACTAAAAAGTAAAAATGTCAGAGGATTCGCCAACTGTATTGCTCGTATTCGTCAGCTAAACAATTTCGGACATGAATTAAGAAGACCATCAGCAGATTACTTAAGGGATGGTATTTATGAGCTAAGAGCAAAACATCGTAATGTTCAATATCGTATTTTCTATTTTTTCAATGGTAAAGATATTGCCATTCTCAATCACGCAATCTTTAAGAAAACAGAAGCTATATCAAAAAAGGATATTGAATTAGCGATTCAAAGAAAAAAGAAATTTGAAAATAACCCACAATTACACACCTATCAAGGAGAGGAAATATACTAATGGCTAAAACAACAGATGGAATGAAAATCATTGATAACATGATCGGCGAAGATGAGAAATTGCGTTTAATGTGTGAAGAAGCAACTGTCAATGCCCATGTAGCCCAATTAATATATGATAGTCGTATCGCAGCAGGATTAACCCAGAAAGAATTAGCTGACACCATCGGCACAACAGAATCTGTTATTTCTAGCCTAGAAGATGGGGATTATGAAAGATGCTCATTATCAATGCTGATTCGTATCGCCCAATCTCTCAATTGCAGAGTAGAAATCGATTTTATCCCTATTCAATCTATTCGGAAAAAAGATTCATCAAAATTAGAAAAAGCAACCTTAGAGTTTGATACCATGTTAGTTAGGGAAGCCTCTCCTTCAGGAGAAGAAAATGGTGTGACAGAAGAAAAATTAATTAAGGATTATCATGAGATGGAACAAAAAGATAAAAAGCTATGAAAGACGATGGGAAAAGCATTTTTCTAGATACTAATACTCTTATTAGTGGTGTTTTGGATAAAACAGTTAGTTAGATATAGTATTACTTCTCCTCATAATTATTTATACTAAATCCTCTTTTAAAAATCGCACCTTTTTGACTATCGAAAAATTAGTTTTGGGAAAAGCTGACAGAAGTCCCAAAAACTGAGATTATCTTAATTAAAGCAACACTAATGCTTGATAGTATATACTCTGAGAGAACAAAAAAATAGATATGACCACAAAATCAGACTTAATAGCCCCTCACGGCGGTCAACTTATCAACCGCATTGCCACACCAGCAGAAAGAGACGAATTCCTCGCCAAAGCCGATAGCTTACCCAGAATTCAACTAGACGAGCGAGCAACATCAGATTTAGTAATGATTGCCATTGGTGGATTTAGCCCCTTAAAAGGCTTTATGGAGCAAGCCGACTACGAAAAAGTAGTAGACGATATGCACCTCGTAGATGGTACAGCTTGGGCTATTCCTGTTACTTTATCCGTAACCGAAGAACAAGCAGAACCCTTAAAAGAAGGAAATTGGGTACGTTTAGATGACCAATCTGGCAAGTTTATTGGTGTATTAGAATTAACTCAAAAATATCAATATAATAAAGCTCATGAAGCAGTCAACGTTTATCGTACTGATGAAATTAAACACCCAGGTGTTAAAGTAGTCTATGATCAAGGAGCAATTAACCTAGCAGGCCCAGTTTGGTTATTAGAAAGAGAACCACATCCTATATTTCCTAAATATCAAATCGATCCCGCCGAATCTAGAAAAATGTTCCTAGAATTAGGCTGGAAAACAGTAGTTGGTTTTCAAACCCGTAACCCTATTCACCGTGCCCATGAATACATCCAAAAATGTGCCCTAGAAATTGTAGATGGTTTATTCCTTCATCCTCTAGTAGGTGCTACCAAAAAAGATGATATTCCCGCAGATGTAAGGATGCGTTGTTACGAAATTATGATGGATAAATATTTCCCTCAAGATCGAGTAATTTTAGCTATTAATCCATCAGCTATGCGTTATGCAGGTCCTCGTGAAGCGATATTTCATGCCCTTGTGAGGAAAAACTATGGTTGTACTCACTTCATCGTAGGAAGAGATCATGCCGGTGTAGGTGATTATTATGGTACTTATGATGCTCAATATATCTTTGATGAATTTGAACCAGGAGAATTAGGAATTATTCCTATGAAATTCGAGCACGCTTTCTATTGCACCCGAACTGAACAAATGGCAACTAGCAAAACTAGCCCTAGTACCAAAGAAGAACGAATTCACCTTTCAGGAACCAAAGTAAGAGAAATGTTGCGTCGAGGCGAATTACCACCTTCTCAATTCTCTCGTCCAGAAGTAGCTCAAGAATTGGCTAATGCGATGAAAAATCAAAGTTAGTTCTTATGGTAAAAAAGCTTAAGTTATTAATAAGTAAGCTTTCCATCAGGTTTTGGTTAAAAGGTTAAAAGTTATTAAGCATAAAAATAATTTTTAATTTCCTTTTAACTATTTATCAATCTTCTTAATTTTTGCAATGATATCTACAATAAACAAAAAGATTTAATCTTGCTCAAAATAATTATAAATTTATTCCTAAATTTAAAAATTAACTAAATTTTAGTTATCAGTTGCTAATTAATACAGTAACTGAAATTAGAATTAAAGCAAATTATTTAGAAAAAATATAGTTTAAGGGAAAAAGTTTGGTTTTATCATTTTTAATGTATATTGATAGATTGGTTCTAGATATTATTGAAGTTGAGGTTATTAAATGAAATTAGATCGTCGTAGTTTTTTACAGCAAATTGGTATGACATTTCTTACATGGGGTGGAATGTCATTTATCCCTAATTTAGGGAAATTTAATCAACCCATAAATCGTTATATTCAAACTCTAGCTGAGCCTACTAATAGAAAATTAGCTCTCTTAGTGGGAATAAATCAGTATTCAAATAGTAACAATTTAAATGGTTGTATTACAGATGTGGAAAGGCAATTTGAATTGCTAGTACATCGTTTTGGATTTAATCCTCAAGATATAGTCTCACTTACAGGCAAACAAGCTACTAGAGAAAATATAGAAAATACTTTTATTGAACATCTAAGTTCTCAAGCAAAAGAAGGAGATGTAGTTGTTTTCCATTTTAGCGGTTATGGAAGCAAGATGAAAGTTAAAAACTATAAAAACGAATTAGAGTATGGTTTGGCTAATAGCTTAGTACCAACAGATGAAGTTTTACAAGGGAAATTTTCTAATCATATTTTGGAAGAAACTTTGTTGTTATTAGGAAAATCTCTTGCTACTGAGAAAGTAACTATGGTACTCGATACTAGTTATAATAATTTTGAAATTGATCGAATCGGCAATTTAAGAATCCGCTCTCAAAATAAATATCCTCAAGAAGCAGCCCAAGAAGAATTAGAATATTACATTGAACTAAAGCAGAGATTAGAAAACCAAAATAATAAATCTCCGGGAACGATTATCAAAGCAGCAGGGGATAATCAAATTGCAACTGAGGCTTTTGGTAATGGATTTTATGCAGGTTTATTTACCTATAATTTAACTAAATACTTATGGGGTACTACTCCTGCCAATACAGTATTGGTGAGTTTGAGAAAAACAGCATCAGAAGTAGAAAGTATTATGGGTAAATTACAACAACCCACCGTTAATCAATCTGAACTTTCCTCATTATTGACTTATTACCAGATGGCAGATAATTCTCTACCTGGAGAAGGAATAATTATTGGGAAAGAAGAGAATGGTAACATTCTCATTAAGTTAACAGGAATGTCAAGTCAAACTTTAAAAAATTATGGATTAAATAGTTGTTTTGCATATGCAGAAGAAGGAGATATTAATGTCAATGAAATACCATTACTTTCAATTCGATCGAAAGATGGTTTAATCGCCAAAGCACAACCATTAGGTCAAATTAACTATCAAGAAGGAGAAGTATTACAAGAAGTTATCAGAGTTATTCCTGGAAATGTTGGTTTAACTGTGGCTTTAGAAAATCAATTACAAAGAATTGAGCGAGTAGATGCCACATCGGCTTTTTCTAATATATATGGAGTAGAATCAGTAGTAAATTCAGGAGAACAAGCAGCAGATTGTCTATTAGCTAAAGCTAAATTAAAGGTGAATTTGGAAGGATCTTTTAATACTCAACAGGATTTAATTACCCCATATATTGAAAATGAAAAAGAAATAGGAGCATTAGCAGGAGGCTATGGATTATTTTCAATTGGCGGTATTCCTATTCCTAATACTATTGGTCAATCTAGTGAAGCAGTGAAGTCGGCAGTATTTCGCTTAAAGCCTCAACTGAATATTTTAATGGCGGCTAAGTTATTAAGGTTAACTGTAAATGAAGCATCTTCTCGCTTACCAGTAAAAGTAACATTGGAAATTACTAATGGAGAAAATCAATCTTTTATTAAAAGAGAAAGTGTACGTCAATTAAAATCTACTAGTTTAGATGATAGTTTTGGTCTTTCTCCAGATGAAGGATTAGTACCTAGCATCAGGATCGGTAGTCAAATTAAATATAAAGTAGAAAATTGTAGCAATAGACCAATTTATGGGATAATTATTGGAATTAATTCTGATAGTAATTTAATTGCTATTTATACACAACAACTTAAAAATAAACCAATTCAAGAAGGAAAAATAGTTGATTTACCAGAAACTTCTAACTTCTTTAATTGGACAATTTTAGGACCAGTAGGATTAAGTGAAATAAAAATTATCTGTTCTGATAGTCCTTTTAGTAGAACTTATGAAACTATAGATACTATTGAAAATTATAATGGAGAAGAGCAAAAATTTCTCTATTTATCTAATCCTGTAGATGTTTCTAAAGCTATATTATCAGATTTACATAATGCCAGTAATATTCCTGAAAATATAGTTAGCAATAATAATGATGGATATGCTTTAGATGTCAATCATTGGGCAACATTTAATTTTATTTATAAAGTTATCTAGTTCAAGATTGTTGGTGTAACAACACCAACAGTTATTAGTTATTATTAATCTTATTCATCATCTTCATATTCTTCCTCATCTTCATCATCCTCATCATCTTCTAAATTTAAATCTAATAATCCTAATCCTAAGGCTTTTGCTGTTAGTCTTTTAGTTTCAAAAACTGCCATAATATCTTTTAATTGAGGTTTCCCTCTCGAAGCACCTGTTATTCCCATCGCAACTACTAAACCAAAATAATCTTCTTTATTTTCACAAAGTTGATTCCATTTTTCCCAAGCTTCAAGAGGTTTTGGCTCTTTAACTAGAAATTCTGCTAAAAAATATAAATGACCATTATTAGTTTGAATAATTCCAAAATCATCATTATCATCTGGATCAAAATCATCTTTAGGATGAAAACAAATCCCTTTCAACCCTCCTTCTTCCTCTATTTTATCAATTAGATCTCGAGCTTTAGGCCTACTTGTTTGAATTAATATAATTGGCATCCCTTCTTCTTGAGAAATATTTTCTTTTAATGGTTGTTGTGTAATTAGTTGAATATTAACTTTAGAACGATTTTGTAGAGATTCAATTTGATTCCAAGGTAAAATTGTTAGTCGAACGAGAGAACCATCTGGAACTAGATCATCTCTAATAGGAATACTCAAGGTATGATTATTTTCATCATCGAAATTTTCTGATTCATCTAACATTTCTAGTAACTCAGATGTTAGCTTGGGCAGATTAGAAACTTTGACAGAGAGACTTTCTTTAGCTATATTTTTGAGATGAATTTCTGCATCTGAATTAATTTTTGGAACTTCAATGTCATATTCTCTAATTAAGCTTTCCGTAGAATTCTCAGCAAAAAAATCGTGGGTTTCCTGATAAAACTGTAACAATGCTTTGAGAGCGATATAAATTATAAAGACTTCTTCTCGATCCCGAAGAGGCTGCATTCCTTCATAAGGATGTATACTCCCAAATAGAGGTCGAATATCTGAACTTGAGGAGACTATTAAATCCGCATTTGTATCAAAATCAAAATCATCGTCATCATCATCAAAATCTTCATCTTCGATTTCAAAATTGAGAAACCAACAATCTTGTGCTAAAAAGGCTTTTTCTAATTCTTTGGTAGAATCTTCTTCTAAAACTGCACTGCGAAAATGTTTCATAGATTGAAGAGAACGATATAAAATAATTCCATATTCTCTTTCTTGCATTCCCATAACACAAGCATAGATGGTATCAATTTCCCATTTGTTAATTTCAATAGCAACGATGTCATAATCAGCCATTAAATCCCAAGGAGCCTCATCCCAAATATCCTCTGCTACTTGAGATAGTAAACGTTGATACTTTGTTTCAAGGCCGTTTGGGGGTGACTCACTATGGGTTTCAAAACCACGAAATATTTCATCAATGAGAGGTAAGTTGGGAACATAATCTACAGTAATATCAAGATTTTGAAGAACTCCTCGCAAAAAGAACTGTAATTCTCGATCTCTAACAATAATTTTTTGAGGTGTTGCTGGTTTAGCAGGATTATGTGGTGATTCTATAGCCCTTAGCAAAGTACGAACTACCGCTTCAGGTCCCATTTCTGGAGAGACAACATCCATACTCCGCACTAATCCTTCTGAGCCATCGACCCAAATAATACAATCACCTTTTTCCGTTAAATCTGGATCTAGGTTTGACCTTATCCCTGACAGGGGACGACGATCTCCTTCCCACACGCTGGGAATTTGTTGTATTTTTTTGAGTCGACGCATTGTTGTCTGAGGGAGAAGATTCATAATATTTACTAATAGTCAGGGATTTTTTATTATATAAAGATTTTTAATACCGAATTTATAAGGTATGAAATTATTTTTTAGGGATTTAAACTTTGCTCAAAACTGAGTTGTAGCAGGAATAAAATAGCTCTAATTGATAGTAAAATTAATATATCCTTATAACTATTCCCCTATTTTTATATTAATTTATATTTGTTAAATGCTTATTTTAACTTGATCGAAACAATTTACTGGGTCTATAGAGTTTCCTACTCCAATAATAACCTTAATACTAATTACATTGTTGATATTAGATTTTGGCATGAGATTCTACCTATCAGCTAATCCTTCACTTGGAAGGCATAAAACTTCTGGCAATATAGAGTAGGTGGAAGAACAGGGTTAGGACAAAAAAGTTATTTATGTACTAGGCTTGGTTTTCACCATAAATTCTCCCCCTTGGTTGATGTCCTTATATTAACACAAACTGCTAGTTTTGTTCTAAAAACCCAGCTTTATTTGTTGTTTTAAGGTTGAAAGTTATTACTATCAATTAATTAACTCAAGCAAGTTACTACTTTCTGAGGATCTAATTCCAAAATCAAACCATATTCAATGGCATCAACAATTGCTTCATAGGAAGCTTCTAAAATATTAGTGGAGACTCCTAAAGTTGTCCAGCGGGAAACACCATTGCTAGATTCAATTAAAACACGGGTTTTGGCAGATGTTCCTGCACCTCCATCTAAAATTCTAACTTTGTAGTTGGTTAAATGGAAATTGGCAATGGATGGATAGAAATTAATCAATGCTTTACGCAATGCACCATCAAGAGCAGAAACTGGGCCATTCCCTTCTCCTACTTCGAGAATCTCTTTTTGGTTTACTTCTACTTTAATAGTTGCTAAGGCATTTTGAGAAGGCATTCTTTCTTGGAGAATATCACAATGAACTTGGAATCCTTTTAAGGTAAACCTAGATTGACGTTTTCCTAATGCTTCTAGCATTAATAATTCAAAACTTGCTTCTGCTGCTTCAAATTGATATCCTTGATTTTCTAATTCTTTAATCTTTTCTAAAATTTGGCGACAGGCGGGATCTGATTTATTTAATTCGATACCAAAAGAACTTGCTTTCGCTAGAACGTTACTTAAACCTGATTGATCTGAAATAACAATTCTTCTGACATTACCAATGGTTTCTGGGGCAATGTGTTCATAAGTGAGGGGATTTTTCTGTACGGCTGAAACGTGAATCCCTCCTTTGTGGGCAAATGCCGATCGACCAACAAATGGTGCGTGAAAATCTGGTGCTTCATTAACGATTTCACTAATACTGCGGCTGGTTTGACTTAATTTAGTTAATTCCTCTGATTCTACACAATGGTAACCCATTTTTAGTTGAAGATTGGGAATTATAGTACACAAGTTGGCATTACCACATCTTTCACCATAACCATTAATAGTGCCTTGCACCATTTTTACTCCTTGTTGTACCCCTGAAAGAGCATTAGCTACGGCTGTCCCAGAATCATTATGGGTATGAATTCCTAATTGAGGTTGTGAAGAATCTTCTAAATTTATGTTTAGTTTGTCTACTACGTCTCTGACAATTTGGTTAATTTCATGGGGAAGAGTACCGCCATTGGTATCACACAATACTAACCACTGTGCCCCGGCATCCATTGCTGTTTTTAAGGTAGTAAGGGCATATTTGGGATTATGTTTGTAACCGTCAAACCAATGCTCTGCATCATAAATGACTTTTCTGCCTTGACTTTGCAAATACTCAATGGTGTCTTTGATCATGGCTAAGTTTTCTTCTAAGGTGGTTTTTAGTCCTTCTGTAACATGAAGATCCCATGATTTCCCAAAGATTGTTACCCAACGAGTGCCGGCAGAGAGAATTGCTTGTAACATTTTATCTTCTGAGGCCTTTTTATGAGGGCGACGAGTAGAACAAAAGGCTACTATTTCTGCTTGAGTTAAAGGTTCTTCTTTGAGTTTCCAAAAAAATTGTACGTCTTTTGGGTTTGCACCAGGCCAACCTCCTTCTATAAAACTAACTCCCATGGAGTCTAGTTTATGTGCGATGGATAATTTGTCTTCTAATGACAAGCTAATGCCTTCTCTTTGTGCTCCATCTCTTAGGGTGGTGTCATAAAGCCAAATCTGTTTATCTTTTTCCATATAATTATCAATATTTTTTTATTTACTAATAATAATCTTTATTTTTTTCGGCTTTGCCAAGGGTGGAATGCCCTATGGTTCTTCGTTATTTTAACATAAAAAGGCTGGAAGCTTGGTTAATTTTTTGCTATAATTTAAGTTTATAATACTTTGATTTTTCAATATTTGCTATGACGGAATCTAACTTAACTACTAAAACTTTTTATATTTCTTTTCTGATTAGGTTTACTTTATTAGTTTTATATCTGGCTCTTACTATTCCCTTACCTTTTTTAGCTGAAGTTACAATGGTTGAAATTCCTTCAGTTGCATTATGGGTTGGTATTGGTTTAGGTGGGATAATGTTAATGGGTGCTTTAAGTGAACGGGTAATTGTTGATTCTCAAACAATTCAAGTAACTTATCCTCTTTTTTTTGGTCAAATTTTCCGTCGAGGATGGGCTTTAGGGTGGTCGGAAATTAAGGATTTAAAGCTACGAACTACAGGACAAGGGGGATTGGTTTATTATTTTGTACCTCACTCTGAGGAAAAGGCTTATTTGTTGCCTATGCGAGTGGCTGGATTTGCTCGTTTAGTTAAAATTGTCGAAGATAAAACTGGCATTGATACTACTGATATTCGTCCTTTATCCCAACCTTGGATGTATTTAATTTTGTTGGTTTTTAGTATTTTTTTATTGTTAGTTGATGGTTGGACGATTTGGACGGCTTTAACTATGAATTCTTAATTATTTTTCACTAGTTTAGTCGATATTTTATATTTAAATTATGGGATATTGATGGTATAAACTAGAAAATTACTTATTCAGATTTATCTAATATTTTGTTTATAATATCGATTTTGCCAAAATAATAATAGATTTTGAAAATCCTAAATCTAGGATAATTAATCCTTTTTAAGTAAAAACATTGATATAAAAAGATCGATGATATCCTAAATTTTCCCCCATTCCCCCATTCTCCCATTCTCCCATTCTCCCATTCTCAAGAAACCATTCCCCCATTCCCCCATTCCCCCATTCTCCCATTCTCCCATT
>JANQIW010000092.1 GCA_028281945.1 Prochloraceae cyanobacterium PL24a_bin.78 | reverse complement strand
GGGTGCCGCGAGTCTTGGGCTATGGCAACGGGAATATTACCTGATTGTAGATGGTGCAGTTTTAATCCTCATTTTTGCCATTAGTGGCGCACTGGAAGGCTATGCCATGCAACGAACAGAGCGCAGTATTCAGGGATTAATGAGTTTAACCACCGATACAGCGCGAGTGATCCACAATGGAGAGGAAAATATTGTTCCAATTTCCCAACTCAAAATTGGGGATCCCGTCTTAGTCAAACCCGGAGAATTAGTACCAACAGATGGCTTGGTGATGGAGGGGTTTAGCACCTTAAATCAGGCTTCAATTACCGGAGAGTCTATTCCCTTTGAAAAAACTGTTGGGGATGAAGTTTTTGCTGGTACCATTAACGGCAATGGTGCTTTACGGCTGAAAATTCACTTACCTCCTGAAAGTAGCTTAATTCAGCGCGTCATTCGTCTCGTTCAACAAGCTCAAACCGATGCTCCTCCCTCTCAAGAGTTTATTGAACGCTTTGAGCGTGGTTATGCTAAGGTGATTGTCATTGCTGGAGTTTTACTGGGTATATTGCCACCCTTTTTATTAAGTTGGAGTTGGGAAGAAACCATTTATCGCGCCTTGATTTTCCTTGTGGTTGCATCCCCCTGTGCATTGATGGCTTCCATTATGCCCACTTTACTATCTGGCATTGCCAATGGTGCGCGAAAGGGAATTTTGTTCAAGAATGGTGCACAGTTAGAACGCATTGGACAAGTTAAAGCCATCGCCTTTGATAAAACTGGAACACTAACCACTGGAAAAGTAAAATTAGTCAATAGAATGGCAACAGAATCATCCCCAAACCACTTACTTCAAGTGGCTGTAGCCCTAGAGAGTTTATCCGAGCATCCCATCGCAGAGGCTATTGTGGAAGCAGCTCGTCAACAGAATCTCTCTTGGACAGAAGCTATTAACGTTCAAGCTCAAGGGGGACAAGGTATTGTTGGAGAAATTGATGGTCAAATCGCTGTTGTTGGGAAACGGACTTTCGTCCAAGCACAAGTAAACGATGTTGCCAAAAGCCTGATAAACCAAAGTCAGCAGTGGGAAGCTGAAGGGAAGACTGTCGTCTGGGTTGGTTATGGGGCAAAGGTTTTGGGCATTCTTGCTGTTGCTGATACCGTCCGATCTACCTCTGCAGAAGCCATCGCACGTTTAAAACGCCTGGGAATTGAACAGATCGTGATGCTAACTGGAGATAACTCCCCCACAGCTCATAGTATTGCTCAAGAAATTGGGGTGAATCAAATTTATGCTGAACTTTTACCAGAAGATAAAGTGAGTGTGATTCGGAAGTTACAGAAGCAATATCAGACAGTGGCAATGGTTGGAGATGGAATTAATGATGCTCCTGCTTTAGCCCAAGCATCCGTCGGAATTGCCATGGGAGCAGCAGGTAGTGATGTGGCTTTAGAAACTGCCGATATTGTCCTAATGGCAGATCGCTTGGAGCGATTAGAAGATGCAATTCGTTTAGGTCGTCGTGCTCAAAGGGTTGTCCAACAAAATATTGTCTTTGCCCTCAGTTTTGTGGTGATTTTGTTAATTTTTAATTTTACAGGCAATATTACACTTCCTCTGGGGGTTTTGGGCCATGAAGGTTCCACAGTAATTGTGACGTTAAGTGGTTTGCGATTACTGAAAGGGTAATAGAGTAATACCAAGAAAGTCTTTAATGATGATAGAGTTAGAGCTAACCAAAACCGGCACGATTCCCAGCCCAAAACCCTCTTCCCTATCCTCCTTGTCCTCTATGTCTCCCTCTAAGCATCATAAAGGAAATCCCCAAAAAAGATTTCCTAAATTTCAACTATTTCATAAATTATTTCACCGAATAGATGGCATCCTTTGTCATAGCAGCAATTGCGCCTTCAGTAGCCTTTGGTAAATGATAATATTTCCCTCCAGCATTCATCGCCAACTCCTTAGCAAAACCAGTAGAAACAAACTTATTCTCCGTATTAATAATCAAAAACTTAAAACCCAAAGCCCCAATTCTCGCGGCAATATCTAACAACTCACCCTTAATATCAGGCTTCTCCCCTTCAGGCAAATCCAATGAATCCCCCAAAGAAGTCGCCAAAGGCACATTGCCCCTGCCATCTGTAATCGCTACAATTACAACTTGTCCTATATCCCCAGACATTTGGGCATTTCTGCCTACGTGTACCGCCTGAGTCAAACCATGGGCTAAAGGAGATTTCCCACCACAAGGAAGCTTCTCTAAACGCCGCCTTGCCATAGAAATCGATCGTGTCGGAGGTAACAATACTTGGGCATTTTCTCCCTGAAACGGAATCAACGCCACTCGATCGCGATTTTCGTAAGCTTCAGTCAACAAACGCAATACTGCACCTTTAGCCGACTGCATCCGATTAAAAGCCATGGAACCAGAAGCATCCACCACAAACACGATTAAAGAGCCGGCCTTTCTCGCGAGACGTTTTGCTCTCAAATCTCGTTGTTCAACGATTACATTGCGATTTGGATTACGTAGACGACGACTTTTTTGATAGGGTGCAGCCGCCCGAAGACTAGCATCTACCGCAATTCGTCTTACCTTCCCTTTCGGTAACATTGGTTTCACATAACGCCCTCGATCGTCAGAGAAAATTATATTTCTACTACCAGATTTCCCTTGACGCTGTGCCATTTGCGCAAAATAAAGCACACTAGGATCTAAAATTACCCCTTCAGGATCGAAAACAAATTCCTCTGGAATCTGTGGTTGTTCTTCCGGTTGTTCATTTTCTTCCTCATTATCTTCATCTTCTTCCTCTTCATCATCTTGATTTTCATCTTCAGGTTGTTGTTGAGGAGGTGGAGGAGGTGGAGGAGGTGCTTCATTTGGTTGGTCAATAGTGGTAGAACGAGGTACGATGACTAACTCTACAGCTTTACGCAAATCATCAGAAGTGACCAAATTCCGCCCATCTAAAGCAGCCGCTGCCTTAGCAACACGCATAGCAAAAATTTCTGCGCGATGGCCTTCTACTCCACCACGAATGGCTTCTTCTACCAAATATAAAATTTGCTCATGACTTATTTTCACATCTTTCAACCATTCCCGAGCGAGAATAATTTCAGTTTTTAGGTTATCAATATCTTCTGTATATTGACTAAGAAAATCTTGGGGAGAATTAGCATAAGAAATCGCCTTTTGTACCGCTTCAACTCGTAAATCTAATCCCAATACTTCATCTGCCGATAAATTAATAGCAATTCGGTCTAATAAATGTTGTCTTAAAGTTCCTTCTTCTGGATTATAAGTAGCAATTAAAATAGGTTTACAAGGGTGTTGAAAACTAATTCCTTCTCGTTCAATTCGATTACAACCTTCTGTTAAAACGGTTAATAATTGATTACTAATTTGATCATCTAGAAGGTTTATTTCATCAATATATAAAACTCCTCGATGGGCTTTTGCTAATAATCCTGGTTGAAAAACTGCCTCTCCTTTTTTAACAGATTCTTCTACATCTACTGATCCTAAAAGTCGATCTTCTGTCACTCCTAAAGGAATTTGGACGAAAGGAGCCGGTATTATTTCTGTTGGGATATCGTCTGTTTGTTGATATTGAATTTTGGTTAAGTCATCCCATGTTTCTGGGGAATTTCTATCACAATTAAAGGGATTATCTTTAACAATTTCAATGGGAGGTAAAAGGGAGTGAATCCCTCTTGCCATAACAGATTTTGCTGTGCCTCTTCTGCCAGCGATTGCTACACCGCCTATTTCATAATCTACTGCTGTTAATAACAAAGCCAATTTAATTGCTTGTTGCCCTACAACTGCCGCTAGTGGAAAGCGATAGTTTTGTGGTGTTGTAATTACTGTTGACATTTTTTATTAGTTAATAAATACATACATAAGTGTAAAGATTAATCTGGATTACTCTTAATTTTATTTTACTAGATAATGTCCCTAATTTTTTCTAATTTATAATCAATATTGAGGTTTTATTTTAATTTTTTCCAAGACAATTGGATCTTAATTAACTATTTACTAAAAGAGGGATGATTCTGATATATTTCTCTTAATTCTTCTATAGTATTTGCTGCTGTAATTGCCATTAGAATTCTCTCTAATATTTCTACTTCTTCTACTTCTTGAATCTCCTCATTTAGGTTTAACCCTGCTTCCCCAAATTTCAACTCTAAAAAAAGAAATATTCCTTGTTTTAGCCTTTTTTGTTCTCCTTGTAACCATCCTCGTTGTTCACTTTCAGAAACAACTTTACGATACCAAGATGGCTCAATTAAAACTGCCATATCTCACCTCATTATTTGTTGAACTAACCCACTTTCTAATATAAACGTAGCAAAATAAATTTCAATAATTTTGACAATCTATTCAATTTCTCAATCTGCTTTTAAAACATAAAAGACCCAAAAAGTAATAAAGTAGAGGGCAAAATTGAAGAATAAACCCTCTATTACCATCAATTAATTATTAACTAAAAGATTAATCATTCTGATAGATTTCTCTTAATTCTTCTATAGTATTTACGGTTTTAATTGCTTTCATAATTCTATCTAAAATATCTATATCTTCTAGTTTTTGAATCTCTTCATTAAACTTTAATCCAGCATCTCCAAATCTGAACTCCAAAAAAAGAGATATTCCTTGTTTTAACCTTTTTTGTTCTCCTTCTTGTATGCCTTCTTGTATGCCTTCTTGTTTTCCTTCTTGTTTTCCTCGTTGCCATCCTCGTTGCTCACTTTCAGCAACAATTTGACGATACCAAGGTGACTCCATTAAAACTGCCATATCCCACCTCATTATTTGTTGAACTAACTCACTTTCTAATACAAATGTAGCAAAAAATGCCAATAATATTTCCAATTCATTCAATTTCTCATCTTCTCTTAAAAGTCGTAATGCAGAAGTTACAATTTCTTCCTCACCACCTCCTTTTAAAATGGGGACAAAAGGAAGTAATGATTGAATTTTCTCTTGAAAAACAATTTCGACATCAACTTCCCAAAGATTAATTACTTGATAATCTTGTTTTGCTTCTAATCCTTCACAAATAGAGTAGAAACTAGAAGCTATTGTTTGATTATAATTCGGTTGCAAAATATTAATTAGCACTGGGTAAACAGGTAAATTATATTTTTCTGCTGCCAAAGCTGCATATGCTCTCATTCTTTGAGGGACATTATTATTATAACGTAATTGTAATTCATTAACTATCAGAAATTCTTGTTTAGTTTCTCGATTATAAGTCCTTACTAAAACATCACTTTCTCTACCAATCCATTGGAAATCACTAGAAATCACCTCTCTTGCCTGTAATGAAGGAATATTAGTTACCCATTTAATCCAAGAATTTGGATCTAAACCAATTAATCTTTTGCCACCTAAATCGGCTTTCTTTTTCATAATTATTTTATAGCAGTTTAATCTTATTATTCTACCGTGATTTAAACTATAAATATTCGATATTAACCTTAATAGGATCGATATCTAAACTAAGTTCAATAATAGAATAAGTGTCAGAATGTCCTTGTTGAGTACTCCAATATCCTTGAGTTTCATTATTTTGATAAAAATTAAGTTCAAAACCCATGCCATCTTCCCCAAATAAATAACTTTTAGCAGTTTGAGAACCAGCATTATCCAGTAAATCGTAACCCACAAGATCCCGTAAAAGCCCATTACGACTAAAAACACCAGTTGCTCTTGGTTGAGAAACAAAACAATACTCATGTCCAATAGTAGACTGTTTTTCAGGATGAATCACAAACCGATGATTTTCACAATCATAACTATCACCATGACTCAAAATACTCAAAGAAACATTCTTAAACCTAGTTAACCCGTTAACTTCACTCGCAAAAGTTTGACTGACATCGATTACCGTAACACATCCTTCCCCTAAAATTTCAGCAGGCTTTCCATCTCCATAAATCACAAAAGCGGTATTTTCATCAATCCCAAAACCTAAAGATTGTTTAGCATAACATAAACTAATCAAACGACCAGTACGAGCCATTCGATCGAAATGTTGGTCAATAATACCATAAGGAAAAAAACCTAAACCTTGAGTAACATAAAGTGCCCTATTTTTTTCAGAAGAATCAACCTCATAATAAGTGTCAGTAAAACCTTGAGTTAGGGCCTCCCAACTTGTGCCACCACCAATCATCACATTACTCATGATTGCAGCACCTGCACTACTACCTCCAATCACGCCACCATTTTTATAAAGCTCATAAATACCATTCAAAACAGGGCTAGGATGTAAATTTTTGTCTAATAAAGTATGAGTAATATAATTTTGATCTCCCCCAGTAAACCAAATACCACTCAATTTACTCACTTGTTCAACTACTTCTGGATTAAAACCATTATTGAGCCATGGATGTTCATTCACTTTAATACCCTCTGCTTTATCTTTCACAGCAAGAGGAATAACTTCAATATTTTCAGCTAAAACACCATAACTTACTAAATTATCTTTAAATTTTGAAGCTTTTTTCACTGGATTAGAACTAGCAGCAGGAACAATACCTATTTTTGCTTTGTCTTTCCCCCCAGCTAATTCAATAAACTTTTCATAAACAGAAGCGTTTCTATTAGATAAAGCTCCACCTACAATTACAAGATTACCCTTTTTCATTTTTTATATTTGATAATAATACTTTATTTTAATAGTATAAAGTAATTAAGCCACAACAGTTGCATTGTTTAAATAATCTTTTAAATGACGATCGTGATCATGACTAAGATCACCCAAAGGCAAATCTTTCAAAGAAAAAGCCTGAATCTCAGAAATTTCCAAAGTATCATCCACAATCATTTCTCCTTTGACTTCAGCTTCAATTAAAATCGAGATAGAATGAATCCGAGGATCTCGCTCTGGCGCTGAATAAACCCCAACCAAACGACGAATGCTCAATAATTCCAAACCCGTTTCTTCCATTAATTCTCGGCGTGCCGTAGTGGGAATATCCTCACCCCAATCCACAATTCCTCCGGGTAAACTCCATTTACCCGTATCTTGACGACGAACTAAAACAATAGATCCATCAGGCAAAACAGGAATAATTGTTGTACCGGTGATGGGATGACGAAAAATAATTCTCAAAACTGTTGTAAAATATTGCCATAATCTACGCATAAATAAAATTCACCAATAAGTAAAAAGTACCATTTAAATTTAGATAAAAATGAATTAGTATAGCTACTGGATAATTTATAACTGAAATAAAATTACAAAATAAACTTTAAATTATATTTGTTGTACTACTTTTATTGAGAAATCTTTTTATACATTCTCATAAAATAAACTTAATCTCAATAATATGATTAATTTTATATCAAAAGATAAATCTTCTCTTCATTAGATAATTATTGTTATTTCTTAATTATACCAAGAAAGTCTTTAACGATGATACAGTTAAAATTATCAAAAATTAGTAGATTCTTGACCCAAAACCTATCCCCCTTGTCCTCCTTGTCCCCCTTGTCCTCCTTGTCTCCTCGCCACCTAAGTGTATCGTACTTTTGGAAAAATAATATTAGGGTTTGCTAAATCCTATTCAAACCCATCTTTCCAACTTAAGGATATTGAGAATTGAGGGACTCTCTAGCAGCCACAATAGCTTGATTAACTCGTTCAAAACCAGTACCACCATAACTATTCCGGGCTGCCACCACTTGTTTGGGAGCAATAGCATCATAAATATCAGATTCAAAAGCAGGATGAAGTTCCTTCCATTCTTCCAGAGTTAAATCTTTCAGTAACTTCCCTGCCGCCAAAGAAGTTTTAACCACTTTCCCAACCAAATTGTAAGCCTCTCGAAAAGGAATCCCACGAGCCGCCAAATAATCAGCTACATCAGTAGCATTAGAGAAATCTTCTCCTACAGTTTGATTCAGACGGGAGGCACGAAATTCCAAACCTTCATCCAAAAGAATAGTCATTGCCTCTAAACAAGCCTTAACAGTTTTCACTCCATCAAAAATAGCTTCTTTATCTTCTTGCAAATCCTTATTGTAAGCTAAAGGTAAACCCTTCATCAGAACCAACATTCCTTGTAAATGCCCAAACACCCGACCTGTTTTCCCTCGAATTAATTCTGGCACATCAGGATTTTTCTTTTGAGGCATAATACTAGATCCTGTAGCACAACTATCTGTAAGGCTCACGAATTTAAATTCTTCCGAAGCCCAAAGAATAATTTCCTCACTTAACCTGCTCAAATGAACCATGATTAAACTAGCTGCATTTAGGAATTCAATGGCAAAATCTCGATCGCTCACACCATCCAAACTATTCTCATAAACCCCAGCAAATTCTAACTTTTCTGCCGTATAATGACGATCTATGGGAAAAGTTGTACCAGCAAGTGCACCACTACCTAAAGGACAAATATTAGTTCTGGCTTTAATTTCTCCCAGACGTTGCCAATCCCGCTGTGCCATCTGAAAATAAGCCAACATATGATGAGCTAGACTAATAGGTTGTGCTCTTTGCAAGTGAGTATAACCAGGTATTAGAGTTTCTACATGGGATTCAGCATGGGATAAAAGTGCCTTTTGCCATTGACAAATCAGCTCACGAATTTGATCTATTTGGTCTCGAAGATACAGACGAATATCGGTGCCCACTTGATCATTACGAGAACGTGCCGTATGTAATTTTTTACCTACATCCCCAACAATCTCAGTAAGTCTTCTTTCCACAGCAAAGTGAACATCTTCAAACTCAATGCCCGGATTAAAATTACCTTGACGATATTCTTGACGAATTTGCTCTAAACCAGTAATTAAAGAATTTGATTCCTCCTGAGAGATAATACCAGTTTTAGCCAACATAGAAGCATGAGCAATAGATCCTGTGAGATCGTATTCTATCAATTCAATATCAAAATGGATACTAGCATTAAAAGAAGCGATAGCCGGATGCAAACTTCCTTCAAAACGATCGCTCCAAGTCTTTTTTTCTGTCACAGTTATTTTGTTCCTTGATTTCTATTGTTCTTAATAAGTAGTAAAAGCTCTAAACATATAACCCGCTACTAATCCAATTCCCAAAGCCCAAACTTGACCACTTTCTACAAAATTATTAAAAGCTTCTTGAGCATCTGCAAAGATATCATAATCTTGACTTAAAGCTTGTGCTATAAACGTCCCCATTGCAGGTAATTGTTCATTCCAGATATCCCAACTGAATATACTGAAGTCGGAGATATTGAGTAAAGATAAATCAAAAGTCATCATGGTGATAATTGCCATTAAAATTAGCTCCCAATTCGATCTAATAGTTAATACGATAAATAGTTAACCTGATTGTACCTTTGTAAGTAGAAAATGCCATCAATATCTAGAAATTTTTCAGGAGTTTAAAATCTTCATCACCACCAAAGTCATATCATCAATATGATTATTTCCTTTGCCCACAAAATCTCCAACCGTCTTAAAAATATGATCTAAGATTGCCTGAGTTGTAGAACAATTTTCACAAGCCCAGCTAAAAGTTCGATAGAGATTTTCTTCATCAAAACGCTCCCCTTTATGATTAACCGTATCAGTGAAACCATCAGTATAATACATAATAGTATCTCCAGGGGACAATTGTACCGAAGCCTCTTCATAATCAGAATTAGCATCAAGTCCAATCAACATACCCAAAGTATCTAACTTATAAATAGAATTAGTAGCTGCCTGCCATAATAAAGGAGGATTATGAGCAGCATTAGCATAACTCAAGATTCTGGTTTCTGGATCATATTGAGAATAGAAAAGAGTAACAAAACGATGGGAATTTTCCAAATCAGCATACATAACCCGATTTAAATGTTGAAGGATTCGCCCCGGAGAGTGACGATTCAGCACTTCAGCCCGAAGCATCCCTCTAGTCATCGTCATAATCAAACCAGCCGGCACACCTTTTCCCATAACATCCCCAATCACAATACTCCAGCAAACCTCACTTGCTTGTCTTGCTAAGACTTCAGGAGAACCATCTAGCTTATCATAATTAGCCGGAATAAAATCATAGTAATCTCCTCCCACTCGATTAGCTGTTTGACAATGAGCGGTTATTTCTACACCTTTAATTTGAGGACATTTTCTTGGTAAAAGACGCTCTTGGATTTCTGAAGCAATTTCCAATTCACGATCGATCCGTTCTTTTTGACGTAATTCTACAGTTAGTTGATTATTAGCGATCGCTACTGCGGTTTGATCTGCCACTAACTGAGCTAATTTCCGTTTAGTTTGAGTCCAAATATAATTGGCATCAGTGCTAAAAACATAAAGACGACCAATTTCTATATTTTTCACCAATACTGGAGTGCCGAAAACTTGGATTTTAGGATTAAACTTGGATGCTAAAAGATTGTCCACTAATTCTGAAAGTGGCATTTTATCCTTCTCTTGATTAGGAGAATTATCTGTAACTCCATTTCCTGTAACTCCATTTCCTGCAACTCCATTTCCTGCAACTCCATTTCCTGAAAAATTAATTTTAGTAGAAATAGAATCAAATCCCTGACGTATGGTGTGAGCTAATTCATTTTTATGACAATATAAATGTTCTAGTTCAATAGTTCCATCTGATTTTAAAAGAATCAATGCTCCACCTTGAGCATCTGTCACCCTAGCTGCCATTAAAGGTGTTATTTCTAAAAATTGATTTAAATTACTAAAACTACGAAGTGCAAATCCTAAAGAACTTAACAAATTTTGAATTTTATTTTGTTCTCGCTGTAGACTTGCCACTAATTCTTTTAATACTAAGACTGGAGCATGGTTATCTGTAGTATTATTTGAAGATGTATTTATTTGTGCTTGACCAGAAATAGACAAACCAGTTATTCCAGTAACTCCATTACTTATTGGAAGCATAAACTTAAAAACTCATTATATTTTATAAATTTTATCGACGGTAGTTCATAATTACATTGGCTTTTTCCTTAATGGTTAATCTTACTTTTTTTGACATTTTTTGACATTCTCCCAAAGCCGCATTAGAGATATTATAGGTGAAGTAATACTATTTTTTACTCATTTTAAATGGTATTTCCCCCAAATAGATCTATTAAGAGAATGTATAGATATAAGCTATGGGTTTGAAGACAAAATAACATAATTATCATGATATTATCAAAGCTTTTTTATCACTTGATTTTTGGTTGATATTAATTAATGAAGCTTTGTCGTCTTTCTATAAAAAATTGTATGTTATGATATTTTTAGTTTAAGCTTATACTAATTTACTAATATCTATATAAAAAAATGTTTTTCAAGCTTACTATTATTGATAATAGATCTTAAATTTATTGTTTTTATTTTTTTTAATAATCCCTCCTTACTTTACTCTATATTATTTTTTTTATTCCTTACCAGTTTTTTATTCTGGAAATTATGTCTTAACAAAATCCAATAATGATTTTATATTAATTTGTCATCCCTTAATGCTAGAGTTAGAAACATATTATAAATTTAATAATCCTTACTTTTTCCCATCTTTCAACCTCCCCACTATTCCTAATTGTTACCTCTGACTCAGATAAGATAGATTATTTACCACTTTTGTTACTGGGGAAAACTATCAATTGCCTATCCTTAATTAACTAAGGATTTTAATTTCTACCAATATACTAATATTACAAGTATAGACTTCTTTCAAAGTATGCCAACTTCTACTATGATCAAAAACTTTAATGCTATGTTATCAAATAACAAAAATTCTGGTTAACATCTTTCTCAGACAACATTGAAATTTTAATTAACAATTTAACAAAAATATAGTAGTTAATCCTTTAAGCAGTAAATTTGTTCTAAATTAAATAATGATACAACTCAACTAATAATCGACTAATATAACCAATATTATTAATAGAAATAGTAACAATTGTACCAAAGGCTTACATTTGCTCAAAGCTTAAGTCATAAATAAAGAACATCTAAAAAACTCTTGAAAATAATTCCTCCTTTTTACAAAATATCCAAAAAATTTTTCCAAAAACTCATTTAATAAACTAAATGTAATGAAATAATAGATCAAAAATTCATTGCTTATCAGGATAACTTAACCATTTAATAAAGCTTCGACAAATTCATAACTAGAAAAAGGTCGTAAATCTTCAATTCCTTCTCCAGCACCAATAAAACGAATTGGTAAATTTAGTTGTTGAGCTACAGCGATAGCCACGCCTCCTTTGGCACTACTATCAAGCTTTGTCAAAATTACCCCACTCAAAGATGCAGCTTCAGCAAATACTGATGCTTGAGTAATTCCATTTTGTCCTAGAGTAGCATCTAACACTAAGATGGATTCTACTTTAGCATGAGGTGCTTTTTTATCAATAATCCGACGAATTTTTGCTAATTCAGCCATGAGATTTTTCTTATTTTGTAAACGCCCTGCTGTATCTACTAATAATAAATTGCTTTGACGAGAATTGGCTGCATTGATGGCATCAAATACTACTGCTGCTGGATCAGTATTTTGATCATTATTAGCTATTACTTCTACTTGACATCGCTCTCCCCATACTTTTACTTGTTCAACTGCTGCTGCTCTAAAGGTATCAGCGGCTGCTATCAGACAATTATAACCTGATGTCTTAGCCATATGAGCTAATTTCCCAATGGTTGTGGTTTTTCCTGCCCCATTTATTCCAGTAAGCATCCAAATATTGAGTATTTCTTCATCAGGAATTAAAGCTTTATTTTCCTCTTTTTCTAAGGGTTTATCTAGTATGGAAGTAAGAATTGTTTTAAGTTCATCTATAGTATTTTTAGGCTCTTCGGTTGTTTCTTGAATTTTTTGCTCCAAAGTCTCAATTATATAATCAGTTGCTTCAATTCCTACATCGGCTTGTAAAAGAATAGCTTCTATTTCCATTAAGACATCTTTACTTAAAGGCCCTGCACCTACTACTGCTTTTAACTGGTTAACTAAACCTCTACGGGTTTTTCCTAATCCTTTTCGTAGTTTTTGTAGCCAAGTAAATTCTTCTTCTGCAACTTCTTCTGGTTTTCTTCCTTCATTTGCTAATACTTTAGCTGACCAAACAAAATCTTCATCTAGTTTTTCTATCTTTTCTTGGTTCTCTTTAGTGTCTTTTTTGCTTAAATCTTGTTTTTTTTCAATAGCTGTTTCTTTAAGTTCTGCTAATCTATTAGATTTCTGTAACCAAGCTGGTGCGGATTTTTGCTCGTCTGGCTTTACTTGTTGGGTTTCGGGAAGATTTGCTTCTTTTGAATCAGTTTGATTAACATCATCTTTTTCTTCTTCTACTGGAGTAGATTGTTGTTGTTTTTGTTGAGAAATATTTTGATATGCAGCTTTTGCCCAATTCAAATATTCTTCATTATCAGTTGTTTGATTCGTAGTTGTTGTATCAATATTGTTGGAAGATGTTTTTTGAGATTCTTGAGACTCTTGATTTGAGGATTTTTCTTGATTTTCTTCCGATTGGGGAGTATCATTAAATTTTCGACGAAACCAATTAAACATAAGCTTAAATTTTTCAATATACTAGACTTCAATAAATTTTAGCGCGAGTTTGGATGATTAATTTTTCCATTTCTTAGATTCTTCTTATATTTCTACTATTTTTTTCGTTTTAGATAATCTTTCCTAAATCTAATAGAATAACTATAAGCAAACTTTTTAAATTTAAAATAATTTATAATATATACTTTTTTTATTTTTAAGGATATTTAGAAGAATCTTTTAGTAAATAAAACTAGAAACTAGATAACCTAAATATTGTGTTTATTAATTTTAATGATTTAAGTAACTTTATAAAAAACATATTTTCATTGTGCATAAATCCAAGGGATAATTTATCAAGAGAAAATTTATAAGATTATTGAGATTGTAGTTTACTTAGATTATTAAATGAGAGCTTCTGCTTTAAGTTTATCAGTAACTCTTCGTAATACTCCATTAATAAAACGATACCCATCTTCATCAGAGTAGCGTTTAGCTAATTCTACAGCTTCATTAATGGCAATTTTTTCTTGAAGATGGAGAAACCAAATTTCTGCCACTGCAATTTTAATAATATCACCATCAATTTTAGGTAAACGGTTTAACTGCCAATTAACCAAAGCTGAATTAATTACTTCTTCGATTTCTTGATGTCTGCGAGAAACGGTGGTAATAATTTCAAAAGCATAATTTTGTACTTCATTTTTATTTGATAAATCAATAAACTTGGGCAACTCTAGAGTTACACCTAATCTATTAATGGATTTTTGAGTTAATTCTAAAGCCTCTGTAAGCATGACTCTAGCATTATCTACACTGGAGGCACGAGTTTGGCTTTTTAATAAATTTTCCCTACTACGTCGAACTTCATCTGCTGCTGTTTCGATGGCTTCTTTTACTTCACTGGAGAGAGTTTCAATCGCGATTGTTAGCAAATCTTGCCAATCCTGTTGTTCAAATTTTTCAAGCTTATTATTTATTTGACTTAAACTTAAAAGTGCTAATTCTCGAGCTACTCTACGGGGATCTTGAGTTCCTTCTTTGTCTTTTTTTTCTTTTTTTTTCATAGAAAAAAATTCTTTATACTTTATTGTTTTCTTCTAAAATAAGTGTTTTCTCTTTGGGTAAATCAGAAACTTCATTATTGGTTGAGTTTTTTTGAGATTTTTTGGAGAAAGACAATGAAATATTATCAGAACTAGAACTATTAGATGGGCTAACAATTCCTCCAGAGATTAAGATTTTAAAAGCATCTTCAATGGATATTGCTAAATTAATCACTTCATCTTCAGGAATAATAGCATACCAACCAGATGTTGGATTGGGAGTTGTAGGAACAAAAATACTCAACATATCTTTAGATAAATGAGACTGGATTTTCTTACTAACTACACCTGTAACAAAACCGATACTCCAAACACCTTGTCTAGGATATTCTACGATAACAACACGACGAAACTTATGTTCTCGATCTTGTAGAAGGGTTTCGAGAATTTGTTTAAGAGTTTTATAAACTGAGCCTGTAAAAGGAATAGCTTGTAAAATATTTTCCCCAAAGTTGAGTAACCATCGTCCTACAATATTACGAGCCATTAAGCCGATGAGCAAAATAAACATCAATGGTACGGTAAATCCTACCAAAACATTAATTAAATTGCTTAAGATTGGATCTAAGTTATCAAAAGGATTAAGTTGTTTAGGAAAACGGGTGAGTAAATTAATTACCCAGCTTGCTATGGTGATAGTTAACCAGATAGTAGTTGCTAGTGGAATTACTACTAACAAGCCTGCTATTAGGTCGTTTTTTAAATCTTGTTTTAAATGTTGGAGCACAAATTCTTGATTCTCCTTAAAATTGCTAATTTTTCTAATTTATCATTTTCACGAGGAATGATGATGAGAATATGTTGAATTATTAAATTTTGACCATCTTTTGTTTAAGATTTGCAAATTATCTTTAATAAATATTAATTTTCTTAACCATATTGTTTTCTTTTTACTCATTCCATCGAAAACAATGTTTAAGTTTTCTTTAACTTTATCATATTTTAGCACATCAAGTGGTCAGCTTTGAAAAATAGCTAAATGAGCAGAGAAAAAATTTAATTTAAAGTTTTAGTCTTTTTAAGATATCAGGAACAAGGTAAAAGCAGTATTGAAAACAATCAGAATTAGTAATATTTTCATAATTTTTGAAAATATAATACAATATATAATTTTTATTGTATTTAGGTCTTAATAAAGAAAACTAAAACCTTATTAATGAAGTGTTTCAAATAATTGATTATGATCTAATCTTTCAAAATATTAATAGTTAATTACTCATTAATTATTACTTAATTATTATCTATTAATTAGTTGTTTCAAAAAGCGTAATCTTAGCCCCATCCTACATGATTGGAGAATGGGGAAATCTTCAGATAAAGTTGCTTAGATTATTCCCATTTTTAATCATAATAAATCTTTAAGCTTTTTTCTGAGCTGGTACACTTGTCATTTCTTTAATGCCAAACCAACCAATAACGATATAACCTATTGCTAACATTAAACTTGTCAAACCAGTTTTAATTCCTTGTTTGAGAGTATTAGTTTGAATTTGTTGTTGTGTTGTCAATTGTCGAGAGCGTAATTGTGTTTGAAGTTGATCTAATCTGCCTTGAAGATTGTCAGGATTATTTGCTAAGCTTCGGATATTTTGTAATTGTTGTATTCTTGATTCCAAAGCCTGTCTTTGTTGCGGATTAATTGGTTGCCCTTGAAATTGCCCTTGACTGAGAGCTTGACTAATTTGAGCAATTTGATTGTCTATCTGATTAATTCGCTCTGGATTCTGTAAAAGATCATTAATTCGATCATATTGGTCTTGAATTCTTGTTTCTGCCTCTGTTGCACTTTCATTAACAGTTTCTAATTGAGTAAAACTAGCCCCACGAAGATTATTAAGATGTAAAGGAACTAATAATAGGAACATTAATCCTAACAAACTAGCTAAAAAAAATATTGGTAATCTAATATCTAAACCTGATTTTTTAGCTAATTTTGCATTTTGAATATTACCCCCAATCCAATAGCCTAATAAAATAAAAGCTATTCCAACCATAGGAACTATACCACGATCGACAACTTGACTTACATAGCGTATTTGCCATTCTTGTTCTTGCCATCTAAGAGGAATTGCTAAGATAATGTAATCTAATAGAGAAGAAAGAACTAAAACTACTCCCATAATTTTGAGAGATAAAGAAGTAAATGAAGATAGTGTTGTAGAATTTTTCATGTCTTTGTGTTTTTGATTTTTTTGCTTAGAAATAGTTATAATTAACTTTAAAACATATTAGCTAATTCTTAATTAAAATCAACCTAATTGCTAATTTTATTGGAGAAAAAATTTAACTTTTACTGAAGTAGATTTTATCAGTTATTTTCCCATTATCAATCTTACCCTGTAGCTAACTTAATTTTAAAGACAGAATATATTTAACCAATAATTTGTATGAGATCTTAAAAATTGATTCCTTGTTAGCATTTTAAGTTTTATCAAGATAAATTGAGAATATTATTAAATTTAGCTCAAATCCAAATATTATGCTATAGTCTGTGGCTTGAGTAGGTAACGAGTGTTAACCCTAAAATTTATAGACTTAAACTCTAGCAATCAAAACCAATGAACAAAACAGTAGAAATTTTATCAGATAAAATAGCTCTAATACAGAAATCGAAAGAAATAGTTTTAAACAAAATTAATGGAGCTATTGCTGAGAGAGGAAAATGCACTATCGCTCTAGCTGGTGGTAGCACTCCTAAACCTTTGTATGAAGCTCTTTCTGCTTGCGATTTGCCTTGGGATAAAATTCATATATTTTGGGGAGACGAGCGTTATGTTCCTCCAACAGATCCTCAGAGCAATGAAAAAATGGCTAGAGAGGCATGGTTAAATAAAGTTAATATTCCCTCAGACAATATTCATCCTATTTCAACCCATGGAAAATCTCCTCAAGAAGATGCTGAAAAACACGAAACTTTATTAAAGGAATTTTTTGGTACTGCCTCTGGAGAATTTCCGAGTTTTGATATTATTTTATTAGGGATGGGAGACGATGGTCATACCGCATCTTTATTTCCTAAAACTTCAGCTTTGGAAGTAAAAGATAAACTAATTACCGTTGGTAGTAAAGATTCCCAACCAAGGATTACTTTTACTGCTCCTTTAATTAATCAAGCCCATTGTGTAATTTTCTTGGTGGCAGGAGAAAACAAGCAAATGGCTTTAAGTCACGTATTTGCCCAAGAGGATGACTCAACAATGTATCCTTCTCGTTTAATTCAACCTCAAGGAGAACTTTGGTGGTTATTAGATGAAGCAGCAGGAAAAAATCTGAAGTAAATAGGTTGTGGTTGAATTACTAAAGTAATTAATTTTGTTATTACTTTGGAAGAATATCTGTGTTTAATTCTGACAGAGTAGTTATTCGGTTAAAGTAATCCTATGATAGATAAGAAAACATATTAGATTACTTTAACTTAGCCCTAACCATAGACAAGTTATTATCTATGATCTTAAGTTAAATAATAAACTAAAGAGTTTTTTCCATAACTTCCTCTAGAAACTATTGAATATCTCTAGACGGCTTAAAATGAGTTTTTTTTGTAAAAAAAGTTTATTTGTTTTTATTATAACTCAGAAAAGTTAAAATAGGGAAAGATCTAAACTTAATACTCAAATGTCAAAAGAATTCTCCATAGCTTTGTGGGTGAAGATGAATTTTGAACAATCAAAAAAAGTACCAATCTTGGCACAAAACTAGCTGTTTGTGCTAAAATGAGGACACTCTACACGGGGAGAATAGTGACAACAAACAAGTCAGATACATATAAAGATTGTGTATAAAACCGTGAATAACACCTTCTCCTGACCCAGAGACTAGGCCAAAGGAACGAAGGAGTAGCCCATTGTTCTTTGGATAGAAAGTCTTATAACCTTGTCACTGAGGCAGTTCACCCTAACTATCATCATAATTTAATCAAGCCTTATGATTGTCTGTTCTAAGTGCAATCACTCTAATCCTGAAGGAGCTACTCAGTGTGAGAATTGCTACACTCCTTTATTTATAGTTAATCCTATGAAACCTATGAATCCCTATTCTAATGGGAATACTCCTGATAGCAATCTTGAAAATCAAGTAATTCCAGATTCTCTTGATTCTTTAGCTAAACAAAATAATGACAAAACTATAGCCCATGAGCTTGATAAAAGTGATACTTCAACCTCAATGGAGTCTAATACTATCCCTTTAGACAAAGAATCAACTGTGGCTTTTCAAGCTAATTCGGCTAATGAAATACCAATACCTAGTGTCAGCTTATTTCATGTTAATTCAGGTATAAAGATTGAGTTACCAGAATTGTCTGTTATTCATATTGGAAAACCTAATTCTCGAATAAATATAGAACTAGATCTTTCTGGATTTCCTAATTCTGAAATTATTTCCAGAATTCATGCTTGTATATGTTTTGAAAATAATAACTTTTATATCAAAGATTTAGGGAGTTCTAATGGTACTTATATTAACCATATTCCCTTAGTGGGTGGCAATCGTCATCAATTAAGATCTGGTGATCGTATTGCTTTGGGAAAAGAAGATAAAGTTAGTTTTATTTTTCAAATGGAATCATAACAGCTTTATTAGTTTAATATTCTTTTGAATGAAAATATAATAAACACTTTTAAAAGTAATTTAAAGCTATTAATTAGCTTAAATATATAATCAAAACTATCGCGTTACTGTATTCAATAGATATATAACGAATTAAATAATTATAAACTTATTACTTAATTACAGAAATTTCTTAAAATTTAAGATAATTCTAGCATTCTTTGAATTGGGACTAAAGCTGCTAATCTAATTTCTTCTGGAATAACAATTTCAGGCTGACAACTTTTCATGGCTAAATAAAGCTTTTCTAAAGTATTTAAGCGCATATGAGGACATTCATTGCAGGCACAATTGTTAACTGGAGGTGCGGGAATAAACTCTTTTTCTGGAGCTTCTTTTTCCATTTGGTGAATAATACCCGGTTCTGTCGCAACGATAAAATAATCTCTTTGGCTTTGTTGACAATACTTTAATAAAGCTGTTGTCGATCCAATATAATTAGCATGACGTAAGATACTAGCTTCGCATTCAGGATGAGCAACAATTTCTGCTTCTGGATGTTCTATTTTTAATTGAACAATTTTTTTCTCAGAAAAAGTCTCATGAACAATGCAACTTCCTTGCCATAAAACTAAATCTCTGCCAGTTTGTTCCATAACATAACGCCCTAGATTGCGATCGGGAGCAAAGATAATGCCTTGATCTTCAGGAATTTGATTAACAATTTTGACAGCATTAGAACTAGTACAAATAATATCGCTCATAGCTTTAATTTCAGCAGAGCAATTAATATAAGATACAACTAAATGATTAGGATGAGCCGCTTTAAAAGCTGCAAATTCTTGTGGAGGGCAACTATCTGCTAAAGAACAACCTGCATTTAAATCTGGCAATAAGACTAATTTATCAGGATTAAGAATTTTTGCTGTTTCTGCCATAAAATGAACCCCAGCAAAAACAATGACATCAGCATTAGTAGTTGCGGCTTTTTGAGAAAGAGCTAAAGAGTCACCGATAAAATCAGCAATATCTTGTATATCTGGTTCTTGATAATAGTGAGCTAAGATAACAGCATTTAATTCAGATTTTAAAGTTTCAACAGCAGCGAAAAGATCATAATGATGGGAATTTTGTGATAAATTTTGTGATAAATTTTGTGGTAAAGTTTTGGTAAACATAGTTTTAATTATAGTAAATTTTGAATTTCTAAACTAATTATAGTTAATCTTACCATATATTATAGTTGATTTTACCAAAAAATGTATCTTAATTTACATTATCTTAAAAACTAGACCAATTCAAAGCAAATCTTGTGCTACTTATGAATAGATTTAATCTTACAATAGTTTTGAATAGCTTTTTGTAAATGTATTGGCAACCATTCATAATATTGAGGATAGACTGGTAAACGGGAAATTAATTGCCATGGAGTAGACTGGAAGATTTCCATTAAAGATTTGGTTGTAGGGTGAGGATAATCTGGATTTACTTCATCTTTAGGGCTAATTCCTCCTAAATCTCTTGCACCAGCCTTGAGACAATCTAGCAAAAAATTGGGATTTGATATCAAATTTGGGGGGATTTGGATAGTAATAGTTTTGGGAAGAATTTCTCTAGCTTTAGCAATGACTAATGGCAGTTTTTCCAGATTAAATCCGGGATAGGAAAAATTTTGTTGGGTACCTAAACTATAAGGTTGGAGAATACATTCTTGAATATGTCCCCATTTTTCACTAATAGTCGCAATGGCTTCTAAAGATTCCCAAGAATCCTGGAGTGTTTCCCCAATTCCTAATAAAATACCTGTTGTAAAAGGAATGCCTAATTTTCCTGCCCATTCTAGTTGTTGTAAACGTAATTGGGGATTTTTACTAGGTGCATAACGATGCACTGTTTGTAATAATTTAGGAGTTAACTGTTCTAACATTAAACCCATAGAAACATTAACTTGTTTTAATTGTTCCATTTCAGAAAAAGTTAATGGCCCTACATTAGTATGAGGTAAAAAACCCATAGATAAGGCTAATTCACAGATTTCGTAAATTCTTTTAAACCAATTGTTTCTTTGGGATGAATCAGGATGTACTTCTCCACTGAGGATTAATATTTCCCAAATACCTTTATCTTTTAATTTTATAAGTTTTTCTTGTGCTTCTGATAAATTTAACCAAGAATCATGACCTATATCTACACGAAAGTTACAATAGGAACACCGATTAAAACATTCATAGGTAGGAACTAGAGTATAGGCTGGGCTATAGGTGATATATGAAGACATTAAGTTTATTAAAGATGAAAATTCTAAAACCTAGTTTATATATTGTTTGATTATAACAAAAATTAGTTATAAGCTTTAGAAAATTTCAAAATACTATAACCTATATCGGAGTTAAAAATTTAAAATTATTTAGATAAAATTCTATAAATCTTGAATTATGGATTTATAAATAGTAGAAATGCCAAGGTAGAATGAAGAGAGGAACAAGACTATTAACTAATTTTAACGGACTTTGGAAAATTAAATAACTAAATTGGGATTTCATCCTTAGTTTAAGTTCTACTTTTAGATCAACTCAATACTTTAAAGCAACTGCTATCTTCATGGAAAATTCAAAATTCTTTGAATTTCATTTCATGGATTTGATTAATAATTTTAAGATTTAATCAAGCATGGTTAAGGTTGTGCAATTGCCGATAAATTAGCTATTAATATGAGGTTTGATCATAGCTTTTTTTCAATAAATTAATAAAAATATTAATTAAGGTAGTTTAGCAATTATTTCCATCAAGTAGACGGCAATAGTGAAACTAATAATCGCTTGGAGGGCATATGCAGCAGTTAATTTAAGAATCTGTTGTCTTGCCATTGTTTTGCACCTTCTCACATTGTTAATTTAGCTATAGTATTTCATCTATTCTTTTCTAAAGACATCACCCAATCGGGTGAGTCAACTGGGTGATTTTTAACTCTAAATTATGATAATGACAAAACCCTTGGCTAGATTGAATTACAAGCAATAGGAATACTATGGAAATCATTATAACCATAGAGAATTTAATAATTTTAATAATTGCTTAAGGATTTTCTTCTAAGTCTTAATCTTTTCCAATATTTTTCAATATTAAAAGGATAAATATAATCACTTTAAAACTTTGCCAGAAATCATCTGAATTGAGATTTCGTAGTAAATTTAACATAACAAAAAAAACCGTCAGTTATGATCAAACCAACGATTGTTCCTATTAATATTAAAAGATAAAATCTATAGCCAATAGCTATTAAAAATTAAGGATCTTTATAGAGAAGAACCTAAACCAGCATAAGCTCCGTAGAAGAAAAGACCAACTACGGCTAAAGCGCCCATACCAGCAATAACTGCCACGATCCATAAAGGAATTCTTGCTTCTCCAGACATTTTTAAACCTCCTAAATACTAAAGTTAATTAAAGAAATAACTGGAAAATAAAACACCAAGTACTGCAACTAAAAGTAAACCCAAGTAAAGGGAAGTACGATTTAATTCTACTGGTTGTCTATTTGGATTTTGATTTCTTTCCATGGGTAATCTCCTATCTTTGAATAAATTGCATTGCTGCGATGGCACCGATAAAGAAAACTGTAGGTACAGCTAAAGTATGAATAGCTAACCATCTAACAGTAAAAATGGGATAAGAAACTGGTTGATTTGAAGAAGTATTTGTCATAATTTACAACTTTTTTTTTGGCAAAATTTACTAATTATTAAAGTCTTTTATTTCGTCTTTAGCATCATAACGATCTGTCAAGATAGGTAATTCTTGACGGTTTTGGGTAAAATACTCATCAGGACGAGGAGTACCAAAAGCATCATAAGCAAGACCAGTACTTACAAATAACCATCCAGCAATAAACAGCATAGGGATAGTAATACTGTGAATTACCCAATAACGAACGCTTGTAATAATATCAGAAAATGGACGTTCTCCAGTAGTACCTGACATTTAAATTTTTCCTCCAATTACTAACATTTTAAAACTCAATTAATTTAATAATACTAAACCTTTGTATTAACTGCATCTAGAAATGCTTGTGTTTGTTGTACTGAGGGATCGTACTTAAGCAAAATGCCTTTTTGACCGAGAATAAAACCCATATTATCATTAACAAAAACAATTTTGTTTAAATTTGAGGGAACTTTTTCTAACTCTTGATCCTTTTGCCAAGTATCTCCAAAATCCGTACTTAATAGTAAATTACCACTACCACCTGCAACCCACATTTCATCAGAAGTGCGGAAACCAATATCTAATAACCCCCAACTAGTAGAAGCTTCTGGATATTTTACCTCACCCCAGTCTTCAAAGTCATCAGATTGGGTAAACTGAATTTGACCACCACGAGCTAATAACCAAAGACGATCATCTTTACTAAAGCCCATATTTTGGATTCGACGGGAAGAATTACGATCATGGGGAGTCCATTCACTATCACCTGGTTTCCAAGTTGAGTAGAAATTTCCACGGGCAGAAACGGCAACATATTCTCCATTAGGAGATCGAGTAATAGTTCTAGCTACTCCTACGGCTCCTTCTACTAAACCCTTCCAAGAAAGTCCACCATCTGTGGTTTGGTAAATCGCCCCCAAATCTGTCACCATTTCGGCTGATTGAGGCCCTAAAGCTAAAATACCATAAGGTGAGCCTGGTAATTTCTCACTAAGAAGAATTCGAGACCAATTTTGACCACCATCATCAGTATGGAGTAGTATAGAAGGTTTTCCTACGATCCAGCCTTCATTTCCCTTAAAACTCACAGATGTAAAGCTAACTTTAGCATCACCTAATTCTAAGTTTTTTTCTTGCCAAGAATCTCCTCCATCAGTAGTTTCAAACAAGGTAGCTTGAGTTCCTACTAACCAACCTTGATTGAGATCTTCAGTAAAAGCTATATCAGCAAAGGTTGATTCTGTTGGTAAGGAAATGGCTTGCCAAGGATTATTTTCAGTAGTAGGTAGACTACTACAACTTATACAGAATAAGGAAACCACTAACAATATTAAAATTTGTTTCAATTTTCTAATCATCGATTTCCTAAATTTACTGTTTTTGAATATTGCAAAGTATTGATTAGGTTAATTTAAACCATAAAGACTAATAAAGAACAAAAATCCTAATACTAATGCACCAAAAATGAGGATATTTTTTTGTTCAGGAGTTAAACTATTAACACCAAAACCATATTTCAAATTTTCCTCAAAGCCAGAGGCTACATTTCGTGCACCGATATTAATAAATTGAGTATGTTTTACTCCACAAACTGGACAACGCCAATCGCTAGGTAAATCCTCAAAGCGAGTATTGGGCGCAACATTTTTAGAAGCATCTCCTTTAGCTGGCTCGTATATATAGCCACAGTTACTACATTCATAACTGGCAGGTGCTTTTTCTGCTATAGTTTTTTCAGCTTTTGCTTGCTCGCTCATGGCTTTTCGGGCAATTGTTTAAATCTATATTAAAAATTATGCCACAAAACTTAATTTTATTAAAGCAATTTTTTAATTTTTGCCTAATATTTACTTTTTCAGTCTTGATCTATCTCTATTTTCAGAATCCATGAGTCATTTTCTCCAACTTCTGGTGAAGCAATAATAGTACCTTCTAAGAATTCTTCTGGATTTCCTAAATTGCTAATGGCTACTACATCCCCTATAGAATAAGGACAAATAGTTTTTGGAGGATCTTCTGTTTGTTTTCCACCATCATCAATACATTGATTCACTGCACTATCGGCTAGTTGATTTTCATGACGAGGAATCCAATCTAATGTAGTTTGTTTAAATTTGCTCAATAGTTGAATTGCTTGATCATATAAAGATTTGAGACGATCGCTTTTTACTTTCCAAGTTCCATTAACTTGATTAACTACCAAATTGCTATCCCCGAATACTTTTAATTCTCTAATTCCTAGAGAAATAGCTTTTTCCAGTCCAACAATTAATCCTGTATATTCAGCCTCATTACAGGTGGCAAATTCTAAATACTCACTGACAATATATTGTTTTCCATCAGGCATGACAATGGCAGCGGCACCTGCCCCTCTACCTGGATTACCTCTCGCTCCACCATCAAAAAATAAGATAGGAATTTTTCCCTCTCGAATCATTGGACTTTGTTGTCGATGAGCCATCACCCCTCCTCCACTGTTAAAACAAACATAAGTATTACTTATGATAAAGATAAGTAACAATATTAGAAAAACCCTTTACAAAATTAATATTATGAGGTTATATTAAAAATGTGATTATAAATCAATCGTACCTCGAAAAACAAATAGCAATTATCTAACTATGACTACTACTTTACAACAACGCGAAAGCGTATCCGCATGGGAGCAGTTCTGTAGCTGGATCACTAGCACTAACAACCGTTTATACGTAGGTTGGTTCGGTGTTTTAATGATTCCTTGCCTTTTAACTGCAACTACT
>JANQIW010000060.1 GCA_028281945.1 Prochloraceae cyanobacterium PL24a_bin.78 | reverse complement strand
ACTTATTAACTATATTTATTATTGTTAATTTAAATTAATGTTTATAACTATTCCCAAGAACACATTTTATTTTGAGGAGATGTATAAAGGAAATGAGGGAAAATAATCTACTTAGAATTTTTTTAAAGTTGCCAATCATCATAACTTTACCTCTAATTAGCTGTTTCACTATAGCAACTAAAACTAACGCCCAAATAACTCCAGATAATACTTTAGGCAATGAAAATTCGATCGTAACTCCAGGTGATGTGAATGGTTTACCTAGCGATATTATTACTGGAGGCGCAACTAGAGGTGGGAATTTATTTCATAGTTTCCAAGATTTTAATGTGTTTGAGGGTAGAGGGGCTTTTTTTGAGAATCCTGCTGGTATATTTAATATTTTAAATCGCGTTACTGGGAATAATATTTCAGAGATATTAGGTACTTTGGGGGTTTTGGGTGATGCTAATTTATTCTTTATCAATCCTAATGGCATTATTTTTGGGGAGAATGCTTCTTTAAATGTCAATGGTTCGGTGGCTTTTTCTACGGCGGATAGTGTTGTTTTCGATAATGGTTTTGAATTTAGTGCTTCAAATCCAGAAGTTCCTCCTTTGTTGACTATCAATATTCCTATTGGGTTGGGTTTAAGGGATAATTTAGGTATTCTAGATACTTCTGGAATAAATGAAGCTTCTCCAACTTTATTAGTAAATTCTAGCAATATTACTGTTACTGATTCTACTATTCTAGATTCTTCTCTTCTACATGGTGATATTTTTATTTCCGATCTGGTTTTAGAGTCGATTTCAGAAGATACTAATCTGATTTTACAGGCTGATAATGATATTATTATCGAGAATTTAGATTATAATGCTCCAGATAAGGATGTTAGTTTAGTTAGTGGTGAGAATATTTTTATTGATAATTCTACTATAGATGTAAGTGGTAATGGAAGTGGAAGTGTTGAATTTAAGTCTAATGGTAATATAAATATTATTAATAGTAATATCCTAGCAGGAATTGGTAGTGAAAATATAGGAATTCAATCCATAGGTGAAAATATATTAATAGATGCTACAGGTGCAATAAATATAGATGAAAGTACATTAATTGCTAATCAAGTGAATATGGATGCTATAGGTAATTCTGGTGATATCTTAATTGATGGTGCTTCTTTTAAATTAAGTAATGTGTCGGTAATCACTACAAGTGCCCTTGGAGAAGGAGATTCTGGAAAAATTATTATTGATATTGCAGACAATATTGAGATAGATAGTAGTGGTATTTTTAGTTTAGTCGCAGGAAAAGGAAATACAGGTGGAATAGAAATAAGCAGTAATACTTTAAATTTAACTAATAACAGCACGATAAACAATAATATTTTTCAAGAGGGAATAGGCAATTCCGGATTGATCGAAATAAATACTAATCATTTAACTTTAAATAAAGAAGCAAGTATCAACTCCAATATTATTGAAGAAGGAGTGGGAAATACAGGTGGAATAGAAATAAGCAGTAATAGTTTAAATTTAATGAATGGAGGCTTAATCGATGCCAGTATTTTTGGAGTAGGAAATACAGGAAGAATCATTATAGAAGCAACAGAATTTGTAGAAATTGATGGGGAATCTGAAGGAATTCCTAGCACTATAGGTGCTCAAATTTTATCAACAGGAGAAGGAAATACAGGTGGAATAGAGTTAAAAAGCGGTAGTTTAAGCATAACCAATGGGGGAGTTATTACTACTACTACTGGAGGAGAAGGAGATTCAGGGAGTATCGTTATAGAGGTGAAGGATTTTGTTGTGATTGATGGAGAAAATTCATTGGCTAGTGATAACAACAACAGTAATATCAACAATCAAGTTTTTTCAACCGGAAAAGGTAATTCTGGAGGTATACAATTAAGTAGTGATACTTTAGAATTAAAAAATGGTGGCAATATCAGTGCTAGTACATTAGGAGATGGAAATTCAGGAAATATCATTATAGAAGTGAGGGATTCTGTTGTGATTGATGGAGAAGACTCACAGGGAAATAGTAGTTTTATTGAATCTGCCATATCGGCTTCAGGGGTAACAGGAAATTCGGGTAGTATAGAATTCAAAAGCGGTAGTTTAAGGATAGCTAATGGGGGAAAAATTGGTTCTAGTACATTAGGATTAGGAAATTCAGGGCTTATTCTTATAGAAGTAACAGACTTTGTTGTAATTGATGGCGAAAACTCTCAACGATCTTCTAGTCGCATTGATTCTATAGTAGGGCCTAATGGAGTAGGAAATTCAGAAGGAATAGAATTAAGAAGTAGTAGTTTAAGCATAACTAATGGTGGATTTATCAGCACAAGTACTTTAGGACTAGGAAATACAGGGGAAATTATTATTGATGTTACAAATTTCGTCAGAATTGATGGAGAAAGTACTTTAGGAATTCCCAGTTTCATAGACTCTCAAGTAGAACCTATAGGAATAGGGAATTCAGGTGGTATTCAATTAACTACTAATTCTTTAACTCTTAGTAATGAAGGTGCTATTTCTGCTACAACCGCAGGGGATGGGAATGCAGGAGATATAAATATTACTGAATCAGAAACCATAATACTAGAAAGTGGAAGCGAAATTACTACAGAAATAATTGGTTTCGGAATATCTAACGAACCTAGTAATATAAATATTTCTTCCTCTAATCTAATCTTAAATGATGCTGAAATTAGTGCAACTACATCAGGATTTGGTGATGGAGGAAACATCGAGATAAATCTGATTAATGATGGAAATTTTGATGATTCTTTCATTACAGTAAACGCAGAAAACGAAGATGCGGCGGGAAATATAAGTTTAACAGCAGATAATCTTAATTTTAATAACACAACCATTACCACAGAAACAGTTAGTGGTGAAGGCGGAGATATTGTTATCAATACCAATTCTTTACTCAACCTCTCCAATAATAGCCCTCTTACCACCAATGCAGGCACTATAGAAGGACCAGGTAACGGCGGTGATATCACTATTAATACAGAATTTCTCAGGGCATCAGAAGATAGTGACATTACTGCTAATGCTAATGAAGGGAATGGAGGGAGTATTACTATAACTGCATTTGGAATCTTTTTAGGAAATGACATAGATATAACCGCCACTTCTGAATTTGGAGAGTTTGGAGAGATAGAAACTAACACTCCTGATATCGATCCTTCCGATGGATTAATAGATTTGAGTCAAAAGATGGTAGATGGTTCTGATTTAATTGCTAATAACTTTTGTGATCAAAGGAACGAAGATAGTGAATATATAGTCACAGGGACAGGAGGTTTCCCACCAAATCCTATTGAATCTCTAAATATTTCTGATATAGAAGTAGGTTTAATTCCACTTAGGGAGGATTTAAATATTCCTGAAACAGTTAATTCTTCAGATTTAGAGGAAAACAAGGTAGAAGAAAACAAAATAGAACCAGCACTGGGTTGGGTCAAAAATGAAAAAGGAGAGGTAGTTTTAGTAAATTATATTCCTACAATAGAAACTTACCATGGTCAACAGCCATCAAATACAACTTGTCAACCTAGGTAAGTATCTCAGTAAAATAAAAAATCATGATAGAGTTAAACAAAACTAAAATCTACACTACCGGAAGCAAAGAAGACTCGATAAAAGCGCTAATAGCATCACTAGTAGTAAGAGTAGCATCAGGCGCAACAGCATCATTGATTAAAGAATCCCCTGTAAAACCAAACAAGAAACGCAATACCAAAATGCCATCAGTTAAAGCATCAGCCTCCCCATTGCCATCCACATCGAATGCAGTGTCAGGAATTGTTGAGAAAACAGATTCTATCTCAAAACTGGAGGTAAGTGTCGCATCAGGCGCAACGGCACCATTGATTAAAGAATCCCCTGTAAAGCCAAACAAGAAACGCAATAGCAATATTCCATCTGTCAAGGCATCAGCTTCACCATTGCCATCGATATCAAGATTTATGGGAGAATCCCCAAAACTCACAGTACTAAATGCTAAATCACTAACATTACTGTGAGATTCCCCGTCATCTACCAAGAATTCGATAAAACGTAAGTCGGTAGTGGGTGAATCAGAGTTATTCCCATATTGGATAGATTGGAAAACATCTTGGTAATTAGCCACAGTATCTTCACCTGATAAAGTGAGAATACCAGTATCTGGATCGTAACTTGCAGAAATATTCCCAGTAGTGGTGGCAGTTAGGAATTCATCTTCACCATCGAGAAGGTTGGAAATAGTTACAGTACCACCGGTAATAGTTTCCGTATTTGCATCTGTGAGGGAAAGATTTGTGCTATCCACAATAGAAATAGGATTCTCATCAAAGTTAGCAGTGAAATTGATACCAGCGGAAGTCCCATTTAAATCTAAGCTAGGATTAGCATTCCCAAAAATAACATAACTTTCCCCTGCCAATAAGTTGCCATTGGGAGTTGCATAAGTAGCACCAATAATAAGATCATCAATCCCATCACCATTCACATCACCTGCACCACTTACAGAATTACCCAATAAATCACCAGCATCAATCCCATTAATGACAAAACCATTACTTCCATCTAAGTCTGATAACTCTAAAGTGGAATCAAACCCATCAGAATTACCAAAAACTACATAACTTTCCCCTGCACTTACATTACCATTAGGATCCGCTGTATTAGCACCAATAATAACATCACCAATACCATCCCCATTAATATCTCCTGCACCACTAACGGAATACCCGGAATTGTCACCAGTATCAATACCGTTGATAACAAAACCATTACTTCCATCTAAGTCTGATAATTCTAAAGTGGAATCAAACCCATTTGAATCACCAAATACTATATAGCTTTCTCCTAAACCAGCATTAGCACCAAAAGCACCAATAATGAGATCATTAGTTCCATCCCCATTCACATCTCCTGCATTACTTACGGAATTACCAGAAACATCACCAGTATCAATACCGTTGATAACAAAACCATTACTTCCATCTAAGTCTGATAAATCTAAACTGGAATCAAACCCACTAGAATTACCAAAGACGACATAACTTTCTCCTGCTAAAAGATTTCCATTAGGAGAAGCTCCAAAAGCCCCAATAATGACATCATCAATATTATCCCCATTCACATCTTCTGCATTACTGACAGAAACACCAGAAATGTCACCAGTATCAATGCCATTAATCACGAAACCATTACTTCCATCTAAGTCTGATAACTCTAAAGTAGAATCAAATCCATTAGAATTGCCAAAAACTACATAACTTTCCCCTGCACTTACATTACCATTAACAGTTGCTCCTAAAGCCCCAATAATAACATCATCAATATTATCTCCATTGATATCTCCTGCATTACTGACAGAAGCACCAGAAACATCACCAGTATCAATGCCATTAATCACAAAACCATTACTTCCATCTAAGTCTGATAACTCTAAAGTGGAATCAAATCCATCAGAATTACCAAAGACGACATAACTTTCTCCTGCTAAAGGATTTCCATTAGGATAAGCACCAAAAGCCCCAATAATGAGATCCTCAATTCCATCTCCATTAATATCTCCTGCATTACTTACGGCAACACCTGAATAATCAAAAGCATCCATGCCATTGATGACAAAACCATTACTTCCATCTAAGTCTGATAACTCTAAAGTGGAATCAAATCCATTAGAATTGCCAAAGATAACATAACTTTCTCCTCCGTAGAGATTACCATTAGAATCCGCACCAGAAGCCCCAATAATGAGATCCTCAATTCCATCTCCATTGATATCTCCTGCATTATTGACAAAAACACCTGAGTTATCATAGGCATCAATGCCATTAATCACAAAACCATTGCTTCCATCTAGACTGGATAATTCTATGGTATTATTTGCTTCAACAACCATAATTTTTACTCCTACTTATTTGGTTAAATTTATTTTATTATATCCAAAAATCTTACTAGGGAGATTATTTTGTTTTTAAAAGTAGCATATTTGAGATAAAAATTATTATATTATTTTTTTAATAAAATATTATTTTATTTATTATGAATGCAATTAAGATATTTTTTTTAAAACTTCTTGTGTAAATTCAGGAATAAAAGGATTATTTCCTGCTTGTAAGGCTTCAATCCAAGGTTGATGTTTTTTCTTTTCCTCTAAATTCTTACTCCATTGAACAATAATGCCTCAAAATATTCCATAGCACCTTTTGTATATCCTATAATATCAGTTTTCCAAAAATATGACATACTTCTGCTTACCCAGAGGCGGAAGCCAACGGTTGACTTGGGAGAAAAAGAGTATATCTTATTTACTTATTACTTATTACTTAAATCTTGGATGGGGAGAGTAGGGAAAATAAATTTTGGTTAATTATTCTAGATTTAAGATTTTTAAACTCTATGATTATTAAAGACAAATTGATCTAAAATATCAGAAAATAAATTTAAAATAAATATTGACAGATAAAGAGAAATTGATTCTAAGATAATTGAAAGATAATTTAAATTGGGTGTTAGTTTAATTCCTATAGAATTTCTTAGGCTACCTAACGTAATTTAATGAAATATCACCTTTAAAAGTTTTTAATAATTAGAGATGGCAAGAATTTTAATTTCTCATCCGATGGCAAAAAAAACAATTGAAAAATTGGAATTACAACTCATTGATTCTAATCAAAAAAATCCAAGTAAAATAGGATCCATCAAAGAAGATATATATTATGGAAAAAAAGGAAAAATAGAAATTTTATATATTCCTAATATTGCCTTAAAACAACAGCCAAAAGAACAAGTTGATCCGAGCTTAAAAATTCTTACTGATACACTTATTACTTGGTGTCCTGATGTTCTGATTGTGGGAAATAATGCCGCTCCGGGGTTTGCTATTGATGCTTGGCGTAAAGAAATAGGTGAAAATCGACGGTTATTAATTATTAGAAGAGGAGTTGATACTAGAGCTATTGATAAAGTTTCAGCAGCAAAAAATCAAGTATTTGTAGATAATTTACCCGGAGTTAATTCACCTTATGTAGCCCAACATATGATGAAAATTCTTCAATTAGATAATGCTGTAGCTAATAGTAAAATAGGGATTATCGGAGTAGGTAATATTGGTATTCCCATTGCTAAAAAGTCTATAGAAAAAGGATTAAAAACTTACTTATTTAGCCCATCTTTACAAGATCCAAAAACAAGATTATCAAGTCTCCATCAAAAAGGTATTCCTCCTGAAAAAGTTGTTTGTGTTGAGGAGATAGAGGAAGTATTTCAAGATGCTAATTATATTGCTATTTCTATTCCCTGGGAAAACTTTTCTGGAGGATATAATAGGGATATAATTTCACATTATCAAATTAAAGATTTAGCAAAGAATGCTATGATTTCTTCTGTTTCAGTTCCAAGAATTTTTTCCCAAGAAGCCCTTAGTTTAATGAATAATCTCATCCAACAGAATAAATTATATGTTCGCATTGATACTGCTAAAAGAAGGGCAGTAGAAACAAAACTTGTTTATCCTGACATCGATGCTTGCCATGATATTGCTTTTAGTGCTCCAGAATGCCAGCAAGAATTAGATCGAGTAATGCTTCAAAAATCAGCAAATTTTTTAGGAATTTCTTGGGATTTATAGTTATAGGAATTTTATTAGTTAGCAATCTACCAGTAGTTTATTATTTATCAGTATTTTTATATAATTTAATTCTAAATTTTAATATTATATCAATACTAATCTTAAATATTCAAAAAAAATAACCAAGGAATTTAAACCTTGGTATCGCTTATATATTGAGATAAATTAAATTTATCTTATTCTTTTGAAGTAATTAATTTTTAAAAATTATCAATTAAACCTGAGGAACAAACTGTTCTTTTTCAGGTACTTGAGTATATTCAGCAACAATTTGACGGAATTCCTCGCCATTAATAGTTTCACGTTCGATTAAAAGATCCACTAAACGATCGATAGCTTCACGATTTTCCTGAATAATCTTACGAGCAATATTATGGCCATGTTCAGCAAGGGCTTTAACTTGGGCATCAATAGAAGAGGCGATTTCCTCAGAATACTCCGCACGAGACATCAAACCGCCACCTAAAAATACCTCACCAGATTGACTTTCTAAAGACAAAGGACCCAAATCACTCATACCAAAACGAGTCACCATTTGACGAGCCATATTAGTAACCTGCTGTAGATCTCCACCTGCACCAGTAGTTACCTCATCATTGCCAAAAATTTCTTCTTCTGCCGCACGGCCACCCATTGCCCCAGCAATACGAGCCATTAATTGTGAGCGAGTAATCAAACCTTGCTCTTCATTAGGAGTAAACCAAGTCAAACCGCGAGCTTGGCCTCTGGGAACCAAAGTTACTTTTTGAACTGGATCATGATCTTTCAATAAAGTGCCCACCATAGCATGGCCCACTTCATGATAAGCAATCAATCGCTTACTCTTACTATCTACTAAAGGTGTACCTTCCATTCCCGCTACCACTCGATCGACTGCATCATCGATTTCCAGGAGAGTAATAGCTTCCTTACGTCGTCTTGCCGTCAAAATAGCCGCTTCATTAAGAAGATTAGATAAATCTGCCCCTGTAAAACCTGGAGTGCGTCGGGCAATAGACTCTAAAGATACATCAGGAGCGATCTTTTTATTACGAGCGTGCACTTCTAAAATCCCGATTCTGCCTTTAAAATCAGGTCCATCTACAATCACTTGACGATCGAAACGTCCAGGGCGCATTAAAGCGGAATCCAAAACATCAGGGCGGTTAGTAGCAGCAATAACAATAATACCGGTATTACCCTCAAAACCATCCATTTCAGTTAAGAGTTGGTTAAGAGTTTGTTCTCGCTCATCATTACCACCACCGATACCGGCACCACGCTGACGGCCTACAGCATCAATTTCATCGATAAAGATTAAACAAGGGGCATTTTCTTTCGCCTTTTTAAATAAATCTCTGACTCTGGATGCACCTACACCTACAAACATTTCCACAAATTCAGAACCGGAGATACTAAAGAAAGGCACACCAGCTTCACCAGCAATAGCTTTTGCTAATAAAGTTTTACCAACTCCTGGAGGCCCTACTAATAATACTCCTTTAGGAATACGTGCTCCTACCGCTGTAAAACGCTCTGGTTGTTTTAGGAAAGTAACAATTTCTTGTAATTCTTCCTTAGCCTCATCAATTCCTGCCACATCATCAAAGACAACACCGGTTTTGGCTTCCATTTGGAAACGCGCCCGGGATTTACCAAAATTCATGGCTTGCCCTGGGCCTCCTGGCATATTGCTAGAGCGTCTAAATAATAAAAATAAAGCTCCAATCAAAAGTACAGGGAAAATCAAATTGCCCAGAAAACCCCATAAAGCACCATCATTACGTGGAGGATGGGAATCAAAACTAATACCTGCGTCTCTCAATTTTGTAGTTAATTCTGGAGTATTGGCTGGTAATAAATCTACTCGCCATCTGTTAAGAGTACGATCGAGGGGATCTACTGCTTCTACAATTGCGGTGGAGCCTCCTTCATAAAGGTCCACATTTGTTACTCTTCCTGAATCTAAGTATTCCAAGAATCGACCATAGGTCATTTTAGTATTTGCAGAATTATTGCCCATTCCCGCTGTAGGGGAAAAGGTTCCTTGCCAGAGGAAAAACCCAATTACTAAGATGGGTATTGACCAAAGTACGATTAATCTCCAAGATAATTTCACGATATTTCTAAATTGCTTAATTTACTAATGGTTTTTTCTTTTCTACGAGACATTGCCCAAAGGGTGTCTAATAAATTTTTATTTTTTTGTTAATACCTATAACAGTTTTAAAATTAAATAGGCATAAAAGATATTACTATCTTAACTAAATTTAACATAATTCTCATAATATTGACAATATTTTTGCTCAAAGCCTTAAAAATCAAGGAATAGAGAAGATTAAAATCCCACCAAAACTATCAGCCAACCCTAAGGCAGAGATGATTTTGAGAAAAATTTGGTAGACTTCCTCTTAGAAAATCAACAAAATAGGTAATACCAGAAAGTTGGATAATGTTGACATATCAACGATTTTGCCTAGTTTAGAAAAGATTATTAAAAATATATAAACTTTTAAACTCTATCAGAAATAGGGCAAAATTTCAGAGCAATAATTGAGGCGATTAACTATCACTTAATTTCTTTATAATTCTATCCTAGTATTGGGTTTGGGGATTTGGAACTATAAATAGCAAAAACTATTTATAAGCATCAAAGAAGAAAAAAAACGCAACTAACCAGGTAAAGAAAATTTGGCTCTTATACCACAAAGAGTTATGATAAGAGAGCATATAAATAGATTAAAGAGAAAAGTTACACATGGTTGCGAGTGCTTCAACAGTTAAACACGAAGTAAAAGATATAGGTCTTGCTCCTTTAGGAAAACAAAGAATTGAATGGGCTAGTAGAGAAATGCCTGTTCTTAAACAAATTAGAGATCGTTTTGAATCAGAAAAACCTTTTGCCGGAATTCGCTTAGTTGCTTGTTCTCACGTCACTACAGAAACAGCCAATTTAGCCATTGCCCTTAAAGCTGGTGGGGCGGATGCTCTTTTAATTGCTAGTAATCCTCTTTCTACTCAAGATGATGTTGCTGCTTGTTTAGTAGCAGAATATGGTATTCCAGTATTCGCTATCAAAGGGGAAGATAACGAAACTTATCACCGTCATGTTCAAATAGCTTTAGATCATAAACCTAATATCATTATCGATGATGGTAGTGATGTAACTGCAACTCTAGTTAAAGAGCGCAAAAATCAACTTCCAGATATCATCGGTACTACAGAAGAAACTACAACAGGTATTGTTCGTCTTAGAGCAATGCTCAATGATGGAGTTCTTACTTTTCCTGCAATGAATGTCAATGATGCTGAAACTAAGCATTTCTTTGATAATCGTTATGGTACAGGCCAATCCACTCTTGACGGTATTATCCGTGCTACTAATGTTTTACTAGCTGGTAAAGTTCTAGTGGTTGCTGGATATGGTTGGTGTGGAAAAGGCGTTGCTATGCGTGGTCGCGGCATGGGTGCTAATGTGATCGTGACTGAAATTAACCCAGTTCGCGCTATTGAGGCAGCTATGGATGGTTTCCGTGTTATGCCTATGGATGAAGCTGCTTCTCAAGGAGATGTCTTTGTGACAGTTACTGGTAACAAGCACGTTATCCGTTCTGAACACTTTGATATGATGAAAGACGGTGCTTTAGTTTCTAATTCTGGTCACTTTGATATTGAAATAGATCTTAAATCATTAGAAGAGAAGTCGAAAGAAATACGAGTAGTTCGTAACTTTACCCAACAATACACTCTTCCTAGTGGCAAATCTGTTGTGGTTTTAGGTGAAGGACGTTTGATTAATCTTACTGCTGCTGAAGGTCATCCAAGTGCTGTAATGGATATGAGTTTTGCTAACCAAGCCTTGGGTTGTGAGTATTTAGTTAAAAATAAAGGTAAGTTAAAACCAGATATTTATTCTATTCCAGAAGATATCGATCAAGAAATTGCTCGATTGAAGTTGGAAGGTATGGGAATCAATATCGATAGTCTCACACCAGAACAAATCGAATACTGTAATTCCTGGACTGTAGGAACTTAATTCAATTAAGTGGGCTATGCCCGCTTATAAGCAAAAAAGAGTAGAATTAAATATTTTTACCTTGAATAGGTTTCAATTATAATTATATGTAAAATAAAATAGTCTTTTTTACCAGTAGTTTTATTCTATTTGCTAGGAAGGATGTTTTTTTTATGGAAGAAAATTAATGTTTGATCAAAGCTAATTACTAAATATACTTAAAAAAAGAAATTTAAAGTTAATATATATTCTAGCCATGATTGTTTTTTGTTATAAAACCTAATAAAAATCTTATAACTAATAAGCCATAATAATGAATAAAATATTTAAAATAACAAAAATAATCAGTAGCATAACTATTATATTTACTATGATATTGCTACCAAAATCTATTTATTCTTTTTCAGAACATCATTCTAATTCCTTTCTTAAACAAACTATCAAATTTCCTCCTCCACCACCAAGTGAACAACCCCCAAAACGAACAATCGGTACAGGTGCACGCCTAATAGAAATACCTCCTAATGATGATGAAAGTAATCCTAATTTTCCCCCTCCTACCATTTTTAGGGGAAATGAAACTGCCCCTAATTTTCCCCCTCCTACCATTTTTAGGGGAGAAAATAACAGATGTATTAGAAAAAACATACCTTTAACGCCATTAATTCCTCAAAATCAAAATACTTCTATAGTCAAAACAGCTGAAACTAACCCAACTATATATATTTATATTCCGGAAACTATCGCTGATAATGCTGAATTTATCTTGGTAGACTCAGACAAAAATACTATCTTTCGAGATACTTATAAAATTCCTTTCCTAAAATCAGGGATTATAACTATTGAAATTCCCGAAACTATATCTTTATCCAGTGGTAAAAAATATTATTGGGAGTTTGCTATCATTTGTAATCCTGACGATCGAAATCAAGATCAATATCTTAACGCAGGGATAGAAATCATTGAATTAAGTGAAGATTTCCAGAGAAAATTAGAACTTGAAGAATCACCCTTAGAAAAAGCAAAACTATATGCAGCAGCAGGCATTTGGCCAGAAACCCTAATAAATGTAGCCCAATTGCGAAGTAGTAATCCCCAAGCATGGTTTGATTTGTTGATATCCGTTGGTTTAGAAGAAATTGTCGATGAATCTTTTCTTAATTGTTGTAATCTAGAAGATAATTAAATTTTGAATCCATAATTTTGAATCCATAATTTAAATACAAATTAGACTTGTTACTTAAACTTCCATGACTAGATTATCTATAGAATTAAATCGTTATTTTTTTGAAGAAGAAAGAAAGGAAAAAATCAAATTATTCGATCTTTTTGATTTAGCAGGAGAAAGAATTTTTGGCTTTTTATTTGTCATCCTTTCTCTTCCCTCAGCTTTGCCAATTCCGGCTCCGGGTTATTCTATTCCTTTTGGGGTTATCATGTTTTTACTAGCAATTCAGCTAATCTTCGGACGAAAAACTCCTTGGTTACCTTCAAAATTACTCTATCAAGAAATTAAATTAGTTAGAGCACAAGGTTTTGTTAAGGCAGGAATTCCTTGGTTAAAGCGGATCGAAAATTTAACTCGTCCGAGAATGAATTACGTTTGCAATAGTTTATCCGGACAAGTAGTAATTGGATTTGCGATTGCTTTGATGTCTGTTTGTATGATGATACCTATTCCTGGAACAAATACTCTTCCTGCTATAGGAATTTTTATTACAGGTTTTGGTTTACAAGAAGATGATGGTTTTATTAGTCTGATTGGTTTAGTTGTTTGTAGTCTTGGGGTTTTATTGGTAACAGGTATTTTATTTACTGGAGTTAATATTTTAAGTAATTTTAAAGATTGGTTATTAGATTTTTTCTCATCTGAAGCTGAACCTAATTAATTTTTCAATCCATCTAAGCCGTTTTCATCTAATCTACAAGTTTCGTCATAACTAGATATATATCCTAAAGTACTACGATCGCGACCTTGTTGTTTAGATTGATAAAGAGCTTGATCTGCTATGTGAACAAAAATAGTTGGTTTGGTACTAATGGAAGGCACAATACTGGCAACTCCTAAACTAATGGTAACAACTTGATTTCCGTTGGATTCTAAATGTTCTATTCCTAAAGATTTAACCATTTTCCGAATAGTTTCAGCAATGTGCATCGCACCCGGTGCATCAGTACGAGGTAAGATAACTGCAAATTCTTCTCCTCCATAACGGGCAACTAAATCGCTTGATCGATTCACACTATCCCTAATGGTTTTTGCTACTTCTTTCAAACAAATATCTCCTTGTGGATGACCATAAGTATCATTATAGGGTTTAAAATAATCAATATCTATTAAAATCAAAGATAAAAAGCTTTGTTCTCGAGCCATTCTTTGCCATTGTGTTTCCAGATAATTATTAAAATAACGGCGATTATAAATTTGGGTTAGATCATCTATATTAACCAAATCCTTTAATTTTTGATTTTCTTGTAAAAGTACATTAATATCATCACTAGATAAATGTTTGATTAGGGTATGATTTCTAAAATAATAACGATATAGATTACATAATGGCAACCAGCGTTTTCCATCAAACTTAACTAATCCTAAATTATCTAGCTTATAAGAAAGTATGGGATCTAAATTAATATTTTCTCCATTAGTATCATCAATAATTGTGTTAAAAGTGATGGCTAATTCTTTATCTTCTCTAATTAAAGTTAAATAACGGCGCAAATGTTCAGCATAAATACTTCCTGTTTGTGGAGCATCATTTAATAATTGTTCTAAAGTGAGTTCCTTTTGAGATATATAATAAAGAGCTAAGCGAATTAAATAAGGATGTCCACCTAAAAGATGGTTTAATTTAAGAACTTCTTCCTCTGTCTCCCAATTTAATTCATGACGAAGGGCAAGATCTTTAATCTGTTCTAGGGTAAATTCTGGTAATTTTACAGGTAAACCCACATTAAAAGGAGATTGTGATATTTTCAGTGAAACATAAATTTCTGTAGAATGGGAAACGACAATTCGTAATTTTTCCCAATTAGGTACTCTTTTTCCTTCTTCATGCCAAGAACGAAGTAAAGGAAAGAAATCTTGTGCTACTTCAGGATGGGCAAAAATTTGATTAATCTCATCTATGGCTAATACTATAGGTGTTTCTATTTCTTCTAGTAAATATTCTTCAAAATAAACAGTACAACTAAGTTTACTGCCAATATCTTCATCCCAGTAATCATCTAATTGGGGTTTTAATCCTAGTGCTCTACTACTTTTAGTACAGATCCAGCGTAAAAATCTATTAAGATTTCCGAGTATAGTTCTATCAATCTGCTCTAGATTAAGTGAGATATATTTAAAATTCTGCTTTTGGGCATAGTCTATTATTCTGTATAATAGTGAAGTTTTTCCTATTTTTTTTGGTCCTTTAATTCTTACTAAAGCTCCGGGGGTATGTATTTCTTCTTTAACTTGAGTTTCTATTGGATTGCGTTCGATGTAAAAAGGAGAATTTAGAGGTACAGAGTCATTAGGAAATTCTATATACATTATTTTAACTTTTTTACTTAAATTAAAAATTAT